>NZ_MVAB01000001.1:2060000-2360000 GCF_002026305.1 Vagococcus martis
ACAAAAAACTATCGGTAACTTGTGTTACCAACAGTAGAAATTATAGAGCCAAAAGAATCTGCCTTTCCATCACCAAAAAAGATCTAGAAAACTAAATGCTTTCTAGATCTTAAATTCTAACGTATTAATCCTTACAAACAGTAGTTGACAAAAAGTCTTTATTTTTCGCGAATAACTTCTATTTTGTATCCATCTGGATCAATAATAAAGTAGTAAGAAGGTGGAACGTTAGGTAAATGTTTTAATTCAGTAACATTAAATCCTTCAGTTTTATGCTGAGCATGTAGTCCTTCTAAATCATCAGTTGAGATGGCAATATGTCCGTATCCATTTCCTAAATCATATGCTTCAGAGTCATAATTATAAGTTAATTCTAACTCATAAGCATCTCCTGGTAATGTTAAGTAAACTAATGTAAATTTGTTTTCTGGGAAGTCTCTTCTGCGAGATTCTTCAAAGTTAAATGCTTTTTTATAGAAATCTAAAGAAGCATCTAAATCTTTTACTCGTACACATGTATGAGCCATTTTCATAATATTCATCCATCCTTTTCTAGTAGATTATCTTAATACTAACATGTAAGATAGGTCTTTTCTAGTTTTTTGAACCGTTAAATATTATAGAAAGCTAGTGATACGGTGAGTTCGTATGGTGTAAAGTCCGTTTTTACACGAATATTATTCTCATCATCTTTATATACTTCTTTGTAGGTTCCACCTAAAATAGTAGGAATAACTTGAATATTTGTGTATTTATTGATTAAAATATCTGATTTATAGCTGTCCTCAATTGAAATAAAACCTAAATTAAAATCAGAGTCTTGATTTGTTTTATTCGGGATAAATATGCTCAGTCTATTAGTATGTGATTTTGGATCATAGAGCATCTTGGCATAAGTATTAGGAATAATGTTATCGTAAAGCTCATAAATTTTACGATAACGGTACTCATTGTAGTTATTGATTAAATCGTCTTCTGTTAGTCCAGCATATAAGCTAGAGAAGAATCGATCTTCTTTTAATTTTAAAATTGTTTCAAATAGTATTTGTTGCTTTTCTGGCTTTATTATTTCTGGAATAGTTGTGTGTAAATATTCTTTGTGTCTGATATTGGCAGAAGATGTATTAATAATCATAAAATCTGAATGCGTATCTTTTCTTTGCCTTAAAGAGGTAACATCATAATGTTTTTTCTTTTTACGTTTCTTTCTTTTTTTTCTTTTACTAGGAACAATGTAATAGTCATCTTCGTTATCATCATCATTGTCATTGATATAATCAGTAACTGATTGACGAAATATATTTGAAAAAAACTTTGTAATGTCATAATAAATATCTGGATTTAAGTAGATAATAAGAGTACACGCTAAGAGCATTGCTAGCGCTGAAATAAAAAGATAGGCAAACCAAAAGAAGCTAGGTGTATAGGTTATAAATAATGCAATAATCCAAATGACAATAATACTAAATCCAATTGTTTTCAAATGCTTCATATGCCTTAGATACCTTTCTATATACAAAGTGATAAACTAACATAATTATATTTAACCATAGTTTGATATTTAAAACAAACCTATCTGATAATTTTTTATAGTGTTTTTATCTGATGACTTATTAATAGAATATAGTATAATACATAGGTAAGTAAAAAAGGAAAGGAATTGGGGTAATGGAAGCATCCAATTTATTTGCCATTGTTGATATTGAAACAACTGGCACGAATCAACAAACAGATAAAATTATTCAATTTGCCTGTGTAATTATAGAGAATCAGCAAATTGTAAATCAACTGTCGATTGATATTAATCCACTACGCTCAATACCTAAGCATATAACGGAATTAACAGGTATTTCAAATAAAGATGTGGCAAATTCGCCATACTTTGAAGATGTTGCTTTTACGATTAAACAATTACTTGATGGCTGTGCATTTGTGGCACACAATGTCTTTTTCGATTTTAATTTTTTAAATAGTGAGCTAGTTCGTGCTGGAGTTTCACCACTTACTAGTCCTTGTATTGATACAGTGGAGTTGTTTCAAGTTTTATTTCCAACTTCTAATGGCTTTAGAGTGAGCGATATGGCGTCGGAAATGTCCATAGAACATACTAATCCTCATCAAGCATTAAGTGATGCTTATGTCACAGCACAAGGTTTTATTAAGATGCTTGATAAATTAAGGACATTGCCTTTAGTAACGAAGGAGACACTTCAATTGCTGTCAGTTAATTTAGGGGTTAATAATCAAGAAGTCTTTAGTATGATCTTAAATGAAGGCTACGAGACTAAACAGAATAACTTAGAAGGGGTCGTTGTAATAGATGGCATTGCTATTAAGAAAAAAGATAGAGCGTATCGCTATCAGGATAGAAAAGTAGGGAAGTCATTTTCAAGTGAACTTGGTATTTTAAGAAATACGCAACGAGAGATGGCTGAGGATATCCACCAGTTTTTGACTGAAGACAATGAAAGTAAAAACTTATTTATCGAAGCTGAAACTGGCACGGGAAAAACAATGGGTTACTTATATCCTTTAACGTTTGAAACGAAACCTGAACAAAAGCTTATCTCGACTTCCACGATTTTATTGCAAAATCAGATAGAACATCAGGATATTCCTTTATTAAATGATTTAGTTAAGACTTCAAAACAAGGTGTCGTGGTAAAAAGTACCTCTCATTATTTAAGTTTACATGCCTTTAGGCAGACATTGGATTTACCATTAGGACAAAAAAGTTATGCAATCTGTCAGATGGCTGTATTAGTTTGGCTGTTAGAGACAAATACAGGAGATTTGGATGAAGTAAATGTCATTAAGAACAATGTGTTTTACCAACAAGTTCAACATACTGGGCAAAAAGAATTAATTGAATCCTCTATCTTTTTTGAAGAAGACTTTTATCATTACTTAACAGATAGATGTCAATTTGCTGATTTTATTATCGTCAATCATTCGTTTTTATTTTCTGATAGTCAGAAGAAGGAACGCTTTTTGCCAGATTTAGAGACGGTGATCATAGACGAAGCACATCAACTCCCTAGTTTAATTGAAACAATATCAACTAAACAACTGTCGTTATCTTCCTTTGTATTTGAATTGAATCACTTGATTGAAGTCTCAATGCTTATGGGGGAGACACATGATAAACGTCTAAAAAATGCCTTGATGATGAGTGACATCTGCAAGGAGTTAAGGGAATCACTTGATTGGCTTGAAGAAAGCATGGTGACGTATTTTGATTTGTTTCATAAAAAAGAGGAGCAATTGATTGATGTACTGGCTTTTTTTAAGCAAGTTCCAGTTGTTAAACGATATATCCAGCAGATTAATGTGATGTTACGAGAGCTTAGTGAGTTATCGCAAAACTTAAAACTAGAGAAAAAGAAAGAGTTATCTCTAAATGAAAAAGAATTCTTTCATACAATGGAACATGTGATTGAGATGTATCAACTGTTTAAATCATTCTTTTATGATTATGATGAAGCATTAGTTAAATGGATTAGTACGAAAAAAAAGCATGTGATATTGTCTATGATTAATTTCTCGGATTTATCTATTGGTCAATATAATTGGTACACTCAAGCTAAAAAAATCATTTATACAAGTGGTAGTCTTCAATTAGATAATGACTCGAACTTTTTAGAGCGTAAACTTGGCTTAGAAGATGTGCAGAAGAAAACATTGCCATCAGTATTTGACTATAAAAATCAAGCCTGTTTGTTTTTATTAAATGATGTAAACTATCATTCGATTAAATCGACAAATGATTTCTCAAAACGCATTAGTCAGTCGGTTAAAAACTTATTTGAAACACATGAACAAACGATGCTCGTTTTATTTACATCTCATCAATTACTTGAAGCAGTACATAAGCAGTTAACAGATTATTTTAATCAACGAGATGTGTTAGTATTAGCTCAAGGGATATCAGGAACAAAAGAAAAAATACTAAAAAAGATTAATCAAGGAAATAAATGCATTATTTTAGGGGCAAATAGTTTTTGGGAAGGCATGGATTTTAGTCAGCGGTCGATTAATATTGTTGTGATGACGAAGTTGCCATTTGACCCACCAAATCGTCCAATTGTTCAAGCAAGGTATCAATACATTGAACAACAAGGAGGAAATCCGTTTTATGAGGATGCATTGCCTCAAGCAGGGATTAAACTAAGACAAGGAATTGGCAGATTGTTGCGCAGTCCACAAGATCGAGGGATTTTAGTTTTATTAGATAATCGTTTGGTCAATAGTCGTTACAGCGACATTCTCTGTTCTTATTTGCCGCAAGCATTATCAATTCATACGGTAACATTGCCAGAGTTATTGAAAGAAAGTAAACTATTTT
Organism: Vagococcus martis; assembly: GCF_002026305.1. Taxonomy (NCBI): domain Bacteria; kingdom Bacillati; phylum Bacillota; class Bacilli; order Lactobacillales; family Enterococcaceae; genus Vagococcus; species Vagococcus martis. The sequence continues at coordinate 2,064,346 of NZ_MVAB01000001.1, forward strand.
TAGAAAAAGAGAGTTAGGCGTAAAAATGAGACATAGGAGATAGAAGCATGCGTGAAAACAGAGTCATAAAATATTTGACGATAACGTTAATTGCGATTATTGTCATTATAAGTGTAGTAATGTATCAGTCAACTGCAACATACCGTTCAACTAAGCGCCAAGCAGTAGAGATTGCCAAAAATTTAGGTCATATCAATAAAGTTGAGGAGTTTTATTGGTTTACTAGACAGGAAAATACATATAGCGTAATTGGTAAAGACGACAAGAACGAAGAAAAAATAGTCATGATTCCTGAAAATGGTAAAGAGGCTCTTGTTGTTTATGCTAATAAAGGGATTAACCAAGATGATGCTATCCAAGCGGTTCTTGATACCAAGGAGACAAAGAAAATTAAAAAAGCATCTTTAGGATTGTTTAAAGATGAACCTGTATGGGAAATTACGGCCGAAAGTAAAGATGACCATTTGGTTTATTACTTAGTTGATTTCTATTCTGGAAAGATTGAAGAAGGAGCATTAAAAATTTAAGGGGATGAAAAAATGGGGTTTTCAAAAAAAGTAAGCAGTCTAAAAGAATCAGCAACATTGCAAGCAGCAGCAAAAGCCAAAGCACTAAAAGACCAAGGTGTAAATGTTCTTAATTTAACGATTGGGGAACCGGATTTTTCAACACCCAAATCAATACAAAACGCAGCGATAAAATCAATCGATAATGGATCATCAAGTTTTTATACGCCAGCAACAGGTTTACCTGACTTAAAACAAGCTATCATAGATAGAACACGTGAAGATTATGGCATTACTTATCAGATGAATGAAGTATTTGTCGGGTCCGGTGCAAAGTTTGTTCTTTATGCGTTATTTCAAACGTTATTAGATCCAGGGGATGAAGTGATTATTCCTACACCATATTGGGTGAGTTATAGTGCCCAAGTGGAATTAGCAGATGGAACACCAGTATTTGTCGAGACAACACAGGATAACCATTACCGTTTGACAGTAGAAGAATTAGAACAAGCTAGAACACCCAAAACACAAGCAATCATTCTCAATTCACCATCAAACCCGACTGGATCGATTTATACAGCAGAAGAGTTGCAAAAAATCGGGGAGTGGGCAGTTTCAAATAACATTTATATAATTGCCGATGATATTTATGCGAAACTAGTTTATAATGGTAATGTATTTACATCAATTGTGAGTTTGTCTGATGAAATTAAGCAACAAACAATTGTCGTTAATGGTGTTTCTAAAGCTTATGCAATGACTGGCTGGCGAATAGGTTATGCGTTATGTGATAAAGAAATTGCAGCACAAGTGTCAAAAGTAATTTCACAATCAACAGGAAATCCTGCAGCTGTGAGTCAATATGCAGCAATTGAAGCATTAAGTGGAAGTCAAGCTATCGTGGAAGAAATGAGACAAACATTTGAAACACGATTAAATGACATTTTCCCATTAGTTCAAGAAATACCAGGGGTTCGTGTAGAAAAACCTCAAGGGGCTTTTTATCTATATTTAGATATCAAAGAAACACTCGATATGTGTGGGTATGATAATGTAACGAATTGGGTGAACGACTTACTTGAAGAAGCACATGTTGCAGTTGTCACTGGTGAAGCGTTTGGAACAAGTCATCATGTCAGAATTAGTTATGCAACAGACATGGATACATTAACTCAAGCCATTAGACAAATAAACGAATTCATTGATAGTAAACGAATTTAATAGAAAAATTAGTGGGGTGCCAAAGTGGAGACAATAAACATTATTGATTCAAAAAAACATGTTGGGGAAGTTGTTAAAATTGGTGCATGGGTTGCCAATAAACGCTCAAGCGGAAAAATAGCTTTCTTACAATTAAGAGATGGTTCAGCATACTTCCAAGGTGTTGTGGTAAAAAATGAAGTAGGCGAAGAAGTCTTTGAATTAGCAAAAAGTTTAAACCAAGAAACATCAGTTATCGTAACGGGTGAAATTAGAGAAGACACACGTTCAAAATTTGGGTATGAAATTGGTATCCAAGGTATTGAAGTAGTCGGAGAAAGTCATGATTACCCAATCACACCAAAAGAACACGGAACAGACTTTTTAATGGATCACCGTCATTTATGGTTACGTTCATCAAAGCAACATGCCATTATGCAAGTAAGAAATGAGTTAATTCGTGCAACATACGAATTTTTCAATGATCGTGGTTTTATCAAGATTGATCCACCAATCTTAACAAGTAGCGCGCCAGAAGGAACAACTGAATTGTTTGAAACAGACTATTTTGGTTCTCCAGCATACTTGTCACAAACAGGTCAATTATATCTTGAAGCAGCAGCAATGGCTTTTGGAAAAGTATTTTCTTTTGGGCCAACATTCCGTGCTGAAAAATCAAAAACTCGTCGTCATTTAACTGAGTTTTGGATGATGGAACCTGAAATGGCCTTTGTTGATCAAGAAGGAAGTTTAGAAATTCAAGAGCAATATGTGGCATTTATGATTGAAAAAGTATTAGAAAACTGTGACTATGCTTTAGACGTTTTAAAACGTGATAAAGACTTATTAAGAAAATACACAGAATTACCATTTCCACGTATTTCTTATGATGAAGCAGTGGAATTATTACAACAAAATGGATTTGAAGATATTACTTGGGGTGATGATTTTGGTTCACCACATGAAACATTTATCGCTAACCATTTTGAAAAACCAGTATTCATCTTGAACTATCCAAAATCAATGAGTCCATTCTACATGAAACCACATCCAACAAGAGATGATGTTGTGATTCGTGCCGACTTAATCGCTCCAGAAGGATATGGCGAAATTATTGGTGGTAGTGAACGTGCCATTGGTTATGAGTATTTATTATCTGAAATCGAAAAAGATGGTTTAGATCGTAAAGACTATGAATGGTATTTAGATTTACAAAAATATGGTGCTGTTCCTCATTCTGGCTTTGGTCTAGGATTAGAAAGAACTGTAACATGGGTATGTGGAATCGAACATGTTCGTGAAGCAAGTCCATTCCCACGTTTATTACACCGTATTTACCCATAAAACAAAACAAGCCTCCTTTTAAAGGGGCTTTTTTGTTTGACAACAGGTAAAAAAAGACATACGCTTACACTAACTAATTAGAAGAGGTGAGTAACATGAAACAGAAAATAGCAATTGAAGGCATGAACTGTGGTCATTGTTCTGCTCGTATTGAAAAAGGTTTGTCAGAAATAAATGGCGTGAGTAATGTGGATGTGTCATTAGAAAACAAAGAAGCTGACGTTGCATTTGACGAATCAAAAGTGGCAATTAATGACTTAGTTAATAGAATTGAAGACTTAGGTTTTACGGCTACTATCTAAATAAAAATTCGGCTGAATTATCAGTCGAATTTTTTTGGCTCTATGTCAAATCGTGTTGATGGACAATAATATTGATGAAAAAGTCTCAAAAATAAAATAGAATTAATTGAAGTGAGGGAAGAAATTCTCTCGCTTTTTTATTTAACCTGAAAAACTTGATTTTGAATCAAAAAGATACGTCGTTTGAATAGTAGAAAGTTTCGATAGCCATAGGCAACACGTTTAATCACTTTAATTTTATTGTTAATGCCTTCTAAGAAACCATTTGAATAGGAGTATTTAAAGGCATTCATAACTCCTTGGGAAAACTTACCAAATATCTTGAATTTATCTTTAAAATACTTTGGTAATTCAACAGGTATCTTTGAACATAACTCTAAAAATAAGACATAATCGTTGGTTCTATAAGCATACTTTAATTCTTGGATAAAATGATACGCTTTTTTTAATAGAGAACTATAAGAAAGTAACTCATCTACCAATTCGGTAGATGACATATTTCTCTTGAATAAAGGACGATAATAAAAGTGTTTATAGTTTAATTCAAAACTGTCCTTTAAAAGGAGTTTCCAATAACGCTTTAATCTTCGATACTGCTTTCCTTCCTCTTGATTGTGGCGTTTTAGTTGATTCATTTCTTTTATTCTTAAGGTGTTGAAAGATCGGTTAATATGTTGAATAATATGAAATCGATCTGTGACGATTTCGGCGTTTGGAAAGACTGTTTTTAATAGTTGACCGTAACTTGCATTCATGTCCATGACCAAAAATCTTACTTTTAAACGTGATTTTCTGGAATACTTCATAAAGTAAGAAACCAACTTATGTAATCTTTTATCAGGTAAGATATCGATTATTTTTTTAGATGTCGCATCAGCACAAATAAAGCTCATTCCAGCATGACAATCAGAAGTAGAGCTAAACTCATCTACACAAAGAGCCGTGGGCAAGAAGTTAAAATTCGGTTGCTGGTTATTGGTAAATGATACTAACACACGTTTAACAGTGTTTTCAGAGACACTGTGACATTCTGCAATTTCTTTACGTGATCGATTATCTTTTAAGTCAAAAGCAATTTGGTATTTAAGCTGTTTAGAAATTTGACAATAGTCATCTACTAGAGAAGTAGAAGCACTGAAAGTTGATCCACAGTTTCTACAAAGGTAACGCTCTCTGTGAAGTTTCAGATAAGTTGGACGACGTTCAACTTCAGGCAATTGACTAATGGTTTGATACGTTCCGTTTTTAACGGATTGATCAAATCCACATTTCTTACATTGCTTATCTTTATTCACTAATCTTCCTATAATCATATTAACTGAGCGGTTATTTCTCGCTTCGCGAGACAACCAATCCTCATTAAAAATAAGAGAATCATCTGTTAAATTGAGTAGTTTTCTTGTATTATTATCCATAGGGGTATTCTCCTTTGTAATGTTAGTTATAGACGACTTAATTTTACCAATAAGAATGCCCCTTTTTCTATGCCTAAAACAAAAAATCGCATTGATAGAATTTAATCTATCAACACGATTTAGTGTACAGCCGTTTTTTTGTATTAAACTAAATGAAAGAGATGTGCTATAGCAGTTGTTAACATCGTAATACCAACACCAATGATAGTTGGAATAATAAATGAAGCGAACGTCCATTTTTTACTTTTTGTTTCTTTATAAATTGTAAGAAGAGTAGTAGAACATGGCCAATGATAAAGAGTAAATAAAATGACATTCATAGCTGTTAACCAAGTCCAACCATTACTTAATAAAAGTTGTCTGAATTGATCTAGTGAGCTAAAGTCTGTAATAGTACCAGTTGCCATGTAACCCATAATCATAATCGGAATAACAATTTCATTAGCAGGTAGTCCCAAGATAAAGGCCATTAAAATAGTACCATCTAATCCCATAAGTCGAGCAAAAGGATCAATAAACCCTGTGACACTTTGTAAAATAGATTGATCTCCGATTGATACATTGGCTAATACCCAAATAATTAAACCAGCCGGTGCTGCAACAATAATAGCACGCCATAAAACAAATAATGTTCTGTCAAAAATTGAGCGAACAATAACTTGTCCCACTTGCGGTTTTCTATAAGGTGGTAATTCTAAAGTGAAAGAAGAGGGTATACCTTCTAAGATAGTTTTTGATAATAAACGTGAGACAAAAATAGTGGTAAACACACCAAGTAAAATAACTCCAGTTAAAAATGCTGCTGATTTGATTGAGCCAAGGAGTCCAACCGCTCCTCCTGTAAAGAAGACGGTGATAACGGTAATCAAAATAGGAAATCGACCGTTACATGGTACAAAATTATTTGTAATAATGGCAATAAGTCTTTCTCTAGGAGAATCAATGATTCTAGCCCCAACAACACCGGCAGCGTTACAACCGAATCCCATACACATGGTTAATGCTTGTTTTCCACATGCTCCGGCTTTTTGGAAATGCTTATCTAAGTTAAATGCAACACGAGGTAAGTAACCAAAGTCTTCTAATAATGTGAACAATGGAAAGAAAATAGCCATAGGTGGCAACATCACTGCAACAACAGTTGATAAAACTTTATACACGCCATTAATCAACACATCACGTATAATATGTGGGATACCCCAACTCGTTGTAATCACCATAAGCCAATTGCCAAATTTGTCAAAATTATCAGCTAGAAAATCTGAAGGACCATCCGCTCCTTCAATCGTAAACCAAAAGATAAGCATTAATAATAAAATCATAATAGGAATACCAGTGCTTTTTTGTGTGAGAAGCTTATCCAATTTTTGGTCTTTTAAATCGAAGTTTTTATCTTCAAATATCGTGACTTCTTTTGCAATGACACTTGCTCTATCAACAATCGCTAGTGTTTCAGTTTCTTTATCAGCATGAATTTGTTGCAAAGCTTCCATCATAAATGGATTTGATGTAATGTCACCATCAATGACTCCTTTTGTTTTTTCCATTAATGTATCAAGACCTTGTTTTTTTACAGCAGATGTTCCAACGACTGGTACACCAAGTAATTCTTGTAGTTTTTCTAAATTAATATGGATTTTTTTCTTTTTGGCTTCATCTAGTAAGTTGACACACACAATAACGTTTGGTGTCAGTTGCATGATTTGTAACACTAGATTTAGATTTCGCTCTAGACTTGTTGCATCACAGACAACGATAGTTGCTTGGGATTCATTTGATTGAATGAAATCTCGTGCGATTTCTTCTTCAGCTGAGTGAGCTGATAGGGAATAGGTACCAGGTAAATCGACCAAAATAAATCCTTGTCCCTCAAATTCAGTTCGTCCTTGAGCTAAATCAACGGTTTTTCCAGGCCAATTTCCAGTATGTTGTCTTAGTCCAGTTAGTTCGTTAAAAACTGAGCTTTTACCCACGTTAGGGTTTCCAGCTAATGTAATCACAACATCAGATTCTTTTTTGTGATCAATAACAAAGATTTCTTTTTCTTCAGTTGTCATCGCTATATACCTCCACATATTGTGCATCAGAATTTCTTAATGCAATAGTTGTTCCTCTCAAACGGTAAGCAATCGGATCACTTTTTGGACTGATTAGTGATTTTTTGACAGTTGTTCCAGGATAGAAACCTAAGTCATATAGTCGTTGTTTCATATCTGCATCTGGATGAGAGATGTGAGAAATAGTTGCTTGGTCATTAAGGTTTAAATTTAATAAAGTTTTCATAATCTCGCTTCCTTTTTTAGGTTTACCTAATTTAACTTTATTTTAAACCTAATTTATAGTTTAATCAACCCTTTCTGTTATGGTATAAAAATAACTACTTTTTTATTGATTGTGATATATGATAGAATGAGATATTACCTAAAAAAGGAGTGCAAAAAAGACATGACAAATTTTTATGATAAGTATTATGTTGATCGTCATCAAACAGACTCATTAAAATGGGATGGGGTTACAGAACGTTTTGGAAGTGAAGGACTACTTCCTTTGTGGGTAGCAGATATGGATTTTAAAATTCCTGAAGAGGTTCAAAATAAAATGATGGACAGAATCAATCATGGTGTGTTTGGTTATTCTGTCGTACCTAATTCATATTACCAAGCAGTGAAATCTTGGCAAAAAAACCAGCACAATGTTGAAGTTGAAAAAGATTGGTTACGTTTTACGACAGGTGTAGTCAATTCACTGCATTACTTAATTCAATGTTTTACAAAAGAACAAGAAGCTGTCATGATTTTTTCACCAGTATATTACCCGTTCTATGACGTGGTTAATGATAATAAACGCAAACTAGTGACATCTGATTTGGTGATTAATCAAGGTAGATATGAGATTAATTATGAAGAGATGGAAGAAAAAATAAAAAAAGAAAACGTCAAAGCGTTAATTTTTTGTTCGCCACATAATCCAGTTGGACGTGTGTGGACAGTTGAAGAATTAAATATTGTATCTGACATTTGTCAAAAATATGATGTCTTATTGATTTCAGATGAGATTCATCAAGATTTTATAGCAAAAGGTCATACGTTTACTAGTTATTTAGGGGTAGAGGGTGTTAATTTTGATAAATTGATTGTGGTGAATGCTGCATCAAAATCATTTAACTTAGCGAGTTTACTTCATTCGCATATTTTTATTCCATCAACTGATTTAAGAGCAAGATATGATGAATTTATCAAGACGATAATTAGTAATCCAACAAGTTTGATGGGAGTTATTGCTACACAAACAAGTTACGAGTACGGAAAACAGTGGTTAAATGAACTGAATAAGACAATCGATGGAAATTTTGAGTTGATGAAAACACGGTTAAATGAATTATTACCAGAAGCGACTGTTTATGAAAAACAAGGAACTTATTTAACTTGGATTGATTTGTCCGCGTATATTACACAAGACAAAATGAAAGAAGTTATGCAAGAAAAGGCTAAAATAGCGATAGATTACGGTGAATGGTTTGGTGAAAATACTGGAACATTTATTAGAATTAATCTTGCAACTCATCCAAAAAATATTGAATTAGCCGTGACGGGTTTAGAAAAAGCGCTAAAAAATTAGTAATTTTTAAAATTTATTTAAGGTTTCCCTAAAACACCAAGAATTATATTAGTCAATATGGTAGAATTAGTGTTATAAATCTGGTAAGTTTGGGAGATGCGTAATGGATAATAATTCAAGAAGACATAAAAAAGTAAAAAAGAAATCAAGTGGATTAAAAAAAACGGTAATTGCCTTATTGACAATTTTACTTGTGATTTTGGCAGGAACAGGCATTTTCTTAGCTAAAACTTATTTTGATGTAAAAGATGTTGCAAACAAAGTAAGTGCACCAGTCGAAGGACGACCTGATGATAAAAATATTCAAGAAGGTCAACCGTTTTCAGTATTACTTTTAGGAATAGATACAGGTGATTTTGGACGTAATGATGTGGGACGTTCTGATACAATGCTTGTGGCAACAGTTAATCCTAAAGAAAAGAAAACGACATTGATTAGTATTCCGCGTGATACAAGAACAGAGATTGTCGGACATGATACGGTTGAAAAAGTGGCTCATGCTTATGCGTATGGTCAAGCCAAAATGGCGATGGATACAGTAGACAATTTGTTAGATATGAAATTAAATCATTATGTCTGGATCAATATGATGGGATTTGAAGACTTGGTCAATGCAGTTGATGGAGTAGAGGTCACAAACAAATTTGAATTTAAGCAAGATGGTATGACATTTAAAAAAGGTCCAATCAAATTAAACGGTGAAGAAGCACTTGCCTATACTCGTATGCGATATGAAGATCCTAATGGTGATTATGGACGTCAAGCGCGTCAACAGCAAGTCATCGAAGCCATTGCCAATAAAGTATTAGGTTTTACAGGGGTTAAACGGTACAAAGATATTTTAAAAGCAATTGAAAATAATATGAAGACAGATTTAGAACCAGAAGAAATGTTTGATATAGCCATGAAGTATCGTGACAGTTTTAAAAATGTTCAGAGTGAAACACTTCAAGGGGAAGGCGTTATGATTGATGGCATTTCTTATCAAGAAATTCCTCAAACAGAATTAGTGCGTGTTCAAAACTTGATTAAATCACAACTTCAGTAAGTACAAGGGTAGTTCTAGTTCTTGTCATTTAATTATTATGAAGTAAATTGAAAATTTGACTTTTTGTCAAATTGTATCGATTAGTTAAATTTATAAGATGATGAGTATGAGAGTAATCTCAGATTTATCATCTTTTTTAGTTGTTTTATTTTTCAAATTAAGCTAGACAAAATATCATTGTCTACATAACTCAAAAATACTTCCAATGGTGTTTTATAGTTTAATGATTTTCTAGGAATATTATGTCTTTTAGATGCGATAGATTGGATAAAAGATTCCTTAACTTTGTTGAAGTCCATTTGTTTAGGCAATCCATCTTTACGTAATAACCCATTAGACCGTTCATTTAAGAATCGTTTTGAGGGTGTTCCTGAATCGTCAAAATAAATATCAATATCATTTAGATTGCTGATTGATTTCCAATTAGAAAATTCTTTACCACAATCGAATGTGATTGATTTAAATGGATGGCATGGAAACTTTTTAAACCAATTCTTTAAACTATTTTCGATATCTATTGCTCGTTTGCCTATTGGTTTTAACATAATAATCACTTTCTATAGTCTTTATTACGTTGGTAGATGGTTCTTTTAAAGGCTTTTTTGCCTCTTTTTTCTTTATAACCATTTCATTATCAGATAAAGAAATAGGACGTCTGCCACAATTTTTTTTATTATTTTTGTATCTTTTATAGTAATCTAGTGCAGATAGCCCCTCGTCAAAAGCTTTGTAAACATTATATATAGTCTATTTTACTCGTTTCAATTGTTTTATAACGTATGTTTATATGTTTTGAAAACCACCTGCTGTGCGGGTGGTTCTAAAGAGTTTTTAGCGTGGTATTAAAAAATCCTCCTAAAATGATAAGAAAGATTAGGTTTCCCGACCACAACATATCAATCATATAGGAGGTTCCTTATGAAAAAGGACAATCAAAGTTTATCACACACAACATGGAAATGTAAGTATCATATCATTTTTGCACCTAAATACAGACGACAAATTATTTATGGAAAATACAAACAGAGTATCGGAGAAATTCTAAGACTGCTATGTGAGAGAAAAGGCGTTGAAATAATTCGTTGATTTTTTAAAAGGAATTTCCAATTTGATTTCAGTTTATTAGCCTCTGATTTTTTCTTTTGGCGAATCAATACTTTCATTTCCCGTACCCTAAATTCATTAAAAGCAGTATTTAAATGCTTTATAACATGGAATCGATCGATGATGATATTGGCAGATGGAAAGACTTTTTTAGTCAATTGAAAACAGGCAGCGTTCATATCAGTGACTAGAAATTTTACTTTCTGTCGTTCTTCTAAGGGCGTACGATTAAAATAAACAGTGAGTTTGTTTAATTTCCGACTAGGTAGTATATAAACTAATTCTCCTGTTTTTCCATCGGCACAAATAAAGCTCATCTTGTCTTCTCTACTAGCATGTGATCTAAATTCATCTATCTTTAAAACTTCAGGAAACTACAGGGGGATAAGTTGGTGAGGGAGTTGTGTTTCAACGGACTTAAGTACCCTTAAAACAGTGGTTAACGAGACTTGACACATTTTAGCGATTAACGTCATAGACATTTTTTCAGTTAGAAGTTCTAATATCTTCAAGGTGATAAGCCTACTAATATGACAATTTTTTTCAACAATTGAGCATTGGGCAGTCCAATTGTGGTTACAATTTTTACAATGGAAATGTTGTTTCTTTAACTTTAAAATGATAGGTAGGTTTTGATAGGGTAATAGGAGAATAAGTCCTTTTGATAATTAAAGTATTCTTTCAGTTACTGTTAATATCTACTATACTAGTTAAATCTAAATTATCATTTATTATTCTCAGCATTTTTTTGATATGATTAATCTTGATATGTTATCTTTTAGATTATAGAGCCAAAATTTTTAGGGAATTGACTAGTCAATTCCCTTTTTTTCGGCTACAATAGATAAGAATAAAATTTAAAGGAGAATCGCATTATGGGAAAATTTCAAGTGATAGATCATCCGTTAATTCAACACAAATTAACAATTATCAGAGAGAAAAATTGTGGAACAAAGGTTTTTAGAGAAGTTGTTGATGAGATTGCTATGCTAATGGCTTACGAGGTATCTCGCGATATGCCTTTAGAAGATATTGAAATTGAAACACCAATGGGAACGTCAGTGCAAAAAACGTTAACAGGTAAGAAAGTAGCGATTATCCCAATATTAAGAGCTGGAATTGGTATGGTTGATGGTATGTTAGAATTAATACCAGCAGCAAAAGTTGGACACGTTGGTTTGTATCGTGATCATGACACACTAGAACCAGTTGAATATTTTGTAAAATTACCAGCAGATATTGCTGATAGACAATTATTTGTAGTTGATCCAATGTTAGCAACAGGTGGTTCAGCAATCATGGCAATCGACTTATTAAAACGTCGTGGTGCAACAAATATTAAATTTGTTTGTTTAGTAGCAGCTCCTGAAGGGGTAAAAGCTTTACAAGAAGCTCATCCTGATGTAGATATCTACACAGCAGGTTTAGATGAAAAATTAAATGACGAAGGTTACATCGTACCAGGGTTAGGTGATGCTGGTGACCGTTTATTTGGAACAAAATAATAAGATTTAAAAGAGATCAGACTACATATTCTGGTCTCTTTTTTGTGAAAAAAAATCTTTTTTCTATTGTCAATAGGACAAACCTATTAAAATAACTATTAGATTCCATAATATTCTATAACTTGTAATCGGTTGCAAATCATTATAAATTAAACTTATATTTTGCGCAAATATATACAAATGATTGTAATCAAAATAAACTCAAGGGAGAAGGTTATGGAAAATATTGTCATTGAGAAAAGGATTAAAAATCCTTTATTAAGTGGTGTTGTATCAGTTATATTTTTAATCGTATTTGCGTCAGCGGGATGGATTATTTGGTCTAACTTTTGGCAGTTGATTATTGGATTAGTAGGTGGAGAAGCAGTTAGCAGCTTACCAACAGAAATTCAGGGACATTTCTTTAAAGAATCTGTGGAAGGAACATTTTTTTGGATGGTTATTTCTACATGGGTTTGGTTTAGTTTGAACCTTGGTAATTATGGAAAATACTCACGAAATCTAAGTAACTTAAAAACAGGTATTAGATATACATTATTAGCATTTTTAGTAGGAATTATTGGATTTAGTTTATTTGTTACATTTTTAGGATTATGGTGGGAACCATTTAGTTGGCAAGTGTTGTTTAGACCCAGAAGTGAACAACAAGCACTTCTAGCTATTAAGGGATGGTCAGCAATCAATTTCTTTGCCTTATCAGTGATATTGACACAAATTCCTTTAGTTAGTTTATTTGGTAAATACCCATTTAGCCAATATAGTAAATCTAATTGGTCAATGTCGTTTGGAACACTATTTTTAGGATTATTCCTAGCTTTATTTAACTGGGTAGTTTTCATTGTGCCAAGTTTTTTCCAATTACAAGTTGATGGAGTTGCGATTACTCAAGTGCCATTTGGATCATGGTCAACAGCCATTGCTTGGTGTCAATTATTTATCTTCTTCTTTTTATTACCAGAAGAAGGAATGGAAGGATACCCTCAAAAACTGATTACAACTCGTCAACCATTTTCAGGATTGATTGGTTTAGCCATTGCAGTTGGTGGAGCTTTTATCATGTTACCTATTCTAAGCAATCTATTAACTCCAATTGCAACAGAAGTTGGTATTGACCCAGATTTAGCAGTAGCATCATTTGTACTGACAATTATTAATGTGTTGCTAACATGGCATCATCATTTTGATGATTACCCAAATAAAGAATTAGTACCTTCAACTTGGAAACGTATCTTAATTCAATTAGTTATCGTTATAGCAGTCGGGTCTGTACTTGGAATACTATGGCTTAAAACATTGCATTTATGGCCATTTGGTGGCAATCATTTAGGACTAGAACATCCAATGTTAGGCGTTTTAGGTGGACAATTTGTTTATATGATGCCAATGTTATTTATGAATACATTCTTTGATAAATGGCCGATGTCATTTTACAAGGAAAAATAATCAAAATAAAAACCGTCTTTATGGCGGTTTTTTTCTTTTGCTAAAAATTACTTGATTAGTCGTAGTAAAAATGATAGACTGTGTTTACTACGATAGATAAAGTAATTTATGAGGTGATTGAATGATTAGTAGTGACATCATCCGTGGGTATAACGATCCATTAATACTATCACTTTTAATAGATGAAGATTCTTATGGTTATGAGATTTCAAAAAAAATAAAAGAGCAAAGTAATCAAAAATATATCATAAAAGAAACCACCCTTTACTCTGCTTTTAATCGATTAAAAAAGAATGGCTACATCACCTCTTATCCAGGAAATGAAACATTTGGAAAAAAGCGAACGTATTACAAAATTACACCTGAAGGAAAGCAGTATTATTTAGAAAAAAAAGAAGAGTGGGCTTTAACAAAAGAAGTCATTGATAACTTTTTAGGAGGGGATTTATTATGAAAGTCATTGAAAATTATGTGGATGCGATGTTTGTAAATTTACCACGAACAGCTGAATTACAAACAATTAAAGAAGATATTTTATTGAATATGAAGGAAAAATACATAGAACTTATTGATGAAGGAAAACCAGAAAATGAAGCACTTGGAACTGTTATTGCTGAGTTTGGTACGATAGATGAATTGTTAGAGTCTTTGGAAATCTCTGTGGAAGAAAATGACGATAGAGGTAATCAAGAATTTTTTACACCTAATTTACCAGTGTTATCTGAGTCAGTAATCACAAAATATCTTGCAACGAAAAGATTATCAGGGATGTTGATTGGAAGTGGGATCATTTCATTAGGTATTGGTTTAAGTACTTTTTTCTTTCTAATTAATCGATTATCATCTTCTATACCTTTTTTTATTTTTGTATTAAGTATCACAGCAGCAGTGATTCTTTTTACTATAGGGGGAATGAAATTATCTGTCTTTAATAATTTGAAAAATGGTTTTATTTTAACGTCAGAAGATCGGTTGTTATTAGAAAATGCTAAAGAGGAGTATCATCGTTCATTTATATTATCAATCATTTTAGGAATTGGACTATCTATGCTATCTATTCTTTCAGTTATATTTAGCTCTTTCTCAGGATTTGGTGAAGCAATTGGATTAAGTTTATTATTCCTTTTTGGTGCAGTTGCTTGTTTCTTTTTTATCTATGCAGGAAATGTCCAAGGAAGTTATAATTTTTTATTAGATAATGGGTTAGAAGTACATGTGCCATATGAAGAATACAAACGTCAGAAGTTTTTCCAACGCTTTGAGTCTTTGTATTGGATGATTATTTTATTACTCTTTTTTGGATGGGGATTTTTCTTCGATGGATGGGTTATTTGTTGGATAGTGTTTCCAATAGGTGGTGTTTTGCAAGATACATTAAGTAAACGAGCATAAAAAAGAGGCTGACCCAAAAGTAACTTTTTAAATGAAAATAACTAAACTAACAAAATAGAAATCCCATGAAGTCAGTGTTTTAATAAGCTGATTTCATGGGATTTTTCTATGTTTAAGACTTTTGGGTCAGCCTCTTTTTTTGTTTAAAATTGTTTTGCTAATTCTTTTGTTTTTTCGATAATTCCTTGAAGAATCTCATCTGCTTTTTCTGGCTGATAATCAAGCCCTTCGATAATAATAGCATCTGTTTCTTCAACCCCTACAAAGTTGAAAATTTCTTTAACAAATTTTGATGAAGTATCGTCACCAGAATGAACGCCACCACTAGCTTGGATGTGTAACATTTTTTTACCTGGAGCTAAAGGCATTTTACCGTTTTCAGTGTATTTAAATGTTTTTCCAGCGACAACAATCGTATCAATCCATGCTTTTAGTTTCGTTGGGATATTTAAATTCCATAAAGGATTAGCAATGATAATTTTATCAGAGTTCAGAAATTGTTCAGTCAGTTCAGAAAATCGTTCGATTTTTTTTGCTTGAACCTCATTAATTTCTTTACCATCTTTTAAATTAGCCCAACCTGTTAAAATATCTTTATCGATTTCTGGAATATGATTTTCATACACATCTAATATTTCGACTGTGTCATTTGGATGACTTTCTTCATAAGATGTTAAGAAGGCATCAAGTACAGTAAGAGTACGTGATTCATCTTTTGTTAGTGGATGAGCTTTAATAACTAATACGTTTGACATAATTTTTCCTCTATTCATTTATATTTTACTTATTATTTATCAGTAATTATTAATATAAAGTATTTTGTGAAAAATAGCAAAGGTTTTTTAAAAGAGATATAAAAAAACGAGTGAACCTATTATTTAAAGTTATAGGAGACTTAAGAAAAAGTGATTTGAAACCGTTATCAATAACGAGTATTATTAATTTAAGTAAAAGGCTCACAAACTATTTGAGCAGAAAGAGGATAGATATGACATTAATTAATGAGTTATTAGGAATAAAGTATCCACTGATTCAAGGTGCTATGGCAAAAATATCGACATCAGAGCTAGTTAGTGCGGTTTCAGAAGCTGGTGGTTTAGGTGTTATAGCATCAGGTGGCATGACAACAGATCAAGTAAGAGATGAAATTCGCAAAACAAAGCAATTAACAGATAAACCTTTTGCTGTGAATGTAATGTTGATGATGGAAAATCGTGATGAGATTATTGATGTCGTTATCGAGGAAGGTGTTAAAATTATTACGTCAGGAGCAGGAACACCAAAACCTTATATGAAACGTTTAAAAGAAAATGGTGTGATTGTAATGCCAGTTGTTCCTAATGTCAAAATAGCATTAAAAATGCAAGAATTAGGAGCAGATGCAGTGATTGTTGAAGGGATGGAAGCAGGAGGACATATTGGTGAAGTTTGTACGATACCATTAGTATCAGCTGCAACTCAAGTTTTGAGTATTCCAGTCATTGCTGCAGGTGGATTATCAGATGGCCGTTCATTAGCCGCAGCATTAGCTTTAGGGGCAAAAGGGATACAGATGGGGACAGTTTACCTAGCTACTGAAGAATGTCCAGTGTCGACTCCTTATAAACAAGAAATTATGTATGGAAATGAAACGTCAACTGTCGTAACAGGACGTAATAATGGGGCACCTGTCAGAAATATTAGAAACGCGATGACAACTAAGTATTTGGAATTAGAACGACAAGATGTCTCAAGAGACGAGCTTGAAGAGTTGACGATTGGCTCATTGTATCGAGCGGTAAAAGAAGGAGACATGATTAATGGCTCAGTCATGGCTGGTCAAATTATCGGAACAATCAATGAAATAAAAACAGTTCAACAGTTACATGATGATATTATTCATCAATATAGAGAGTTGATATTGCCGAAAATTTAACAAAGACAGCGTAATATCGTTGTCTTTTTTTCTTGTTTTGAAGTATCCGTTTATTTAGTATGAGATGCTTTAAATAATAAATGCATATAATTATAAGCTTAATCGTATAGCTTGCAAGAATCGTTTTATATATGAGCCAGTGTTCTGTTTTTTTATTTATATTTTGTTATACTTTATAAGAAGGGGTGAGAAAATGATACCACTAACTATTTATTTGCAAAATGGTACAACTTCAGTATCCAACTTACTATTTAGATACTATAAAAAGATTGGAATGACAGATACTGAATTGGTTTTTTACTTACAATTATTACAGTATCAAGATTCAGGAGATTATTTTCCAGATATGGATATGATCACTAAACGTATGGATATGTCTTTAGATGGTGGATACCATATTATTCAAGAACTTATGACAAAAGGTATTTTATCTATTGAAACAAAGCGAAATAAGTTTGGTAAAACAGAAGATAAATATGACCTAACACGTGTTTACCAGAAAATTGAATTAGTTCTTGAACAAGAACAAGAGATAAAAATGGAACAATTAGAAGAAAATAAACGGGTTGAGTTATTTAATAAATTTGAACAGGAGTTTGGCCGTTCTTTATCACCAATTGAATTTGAAACGGTTCAACAGTGGTTAGATAATGATAATTATTCAATAGACTTAATTGAACTAGCTTTGCGTGAAGCTATTTTAAATCAAGCTTATAGTTTAAAATATATGGATAGAATATTACTTAATTGGGAGAGAAAGAATTTAACATCCAAACAAGCTATTCAAAGTGACCAAAAGCAACGGCTTAAAGAAATAGATGATAAAAATATAACTGACACGGAAGAAACATTGCCAAAAGTACCGATGTATAATTGGTTAAATCCTGGTGATAAATAGGAGAGCGTATGTTATCAAAGAAACGAACGATAGAAGCAATTAATTTAATGAAAGAGCTGTATCCTAATGCTAGAGGTGAGTTGAATTATGATACTCCGTTTCAATATTTAATTGCGGTCATATTGAGTGCACAAGCGACAGATATCTCGGTTAATAAGGCAACACCATTATTATTTGAAGCTTATCCAACTGCTGAAACATTAGCTCAAGCTTCATTAGAAGACGTGATGATGCGGATTAAGACAATAGGATTGTATAAAACAAAAGCAAAGAATATTATTAAAGCGTCTCAAATGCTAGTTGAAACCTTTAATGGCGAAGTACCAAAAACAAAAAAAGAACTAGAAAGCTTACCAGGTGTGGGAAGAAAAACAGCGAATGTTGTAGCAGGAGATTTGTTTAATGTTCCATCAATTGCTGTAGATACACACGTAGAACGAGTGAGTAAAAGGCTTAGAATATGTAAACAATCAGCTACTGTCACTGAAGTAGAGGACACACTTATGAAAAAAATACCAGAAGAACGATGGGTCGATACGCATCACACGATGATATTATTCGGACGGTATCATTGTACGGCTCGTAATCCTAAATGTGAGGGATGCTTATTGCTTGATTTGTGTGCTGAAGGTCAAAAAAATATCAATATAAAAAAGAAAAACAAGGAATGACGCATTGTCTTTCCTTGTTTGTTGGCTTAATCTTTTTTTATATCATTATTGCGAGGTTTGTTCTCTTGTGTTGAGGAGTTATTATTCCCTTGATTTGTTTGGTTATTACTGTTATTCCCTTGATTTGTTTGGTTATTACTGTTATTCCCTTGATTTGTTTGGTCGTTATTGTTATTCCCTTGATTTGTTTGGTTATTATTTGTGTCAGGTTTATTTTCTTCAACCGATGTTTCTTGGGAAGATTCTGTATGACTGTCTTCTTTTGTATCTTCTTTACTTTCAGAATGAGGAGTGACTGTTTGTTTTTCTGTTTCATAGTAATAATACGTTGTGTTATCCGATTGAGAACTATTGTATGAAGGTTGTGTTTGCTTAGTATGTCCTTTTATGTAGACTTCATTTCCAACACGAACGACATTAGATGGTTGTTTCCAATCAGTGGGCTCAATATTTTGGTAGAGATACATCATAAACGAACGGTAAATGTCCATTGCAAGTTGTTGATTGTACAATGTAATTGGTTGGAAATAGTCATCGTAACCTGTCCAAACAGCTAAAGAATACTTAGGAGTATACCCAACAAATGTGATATCAGGGCTTCCTTCTCCTTTAACTTTACCTAAAACATCATCATCATAATTACTAGTACCAGTTTTACCAGCTTGAACAATACCATCAATTTGAGCCTGATTTCCAGTTCCTCGATTAATTACATCTTTTAGCATATCTGTTACAATAAATGCGGTTGATTCCTTCATCGCTCGTTTTCCTTGTGATTCAAAACTTTCCTCTGTCCCGTCAGCATAAACGACTTTATTAACATAGCTTGGTTCATAATAGATTCCACCGTTAGCAAACGCTGCATATGCTGCGGCTAATTTTTCAGAAGAAGCTTCAAATCCAATGGCAGTTCCCTCATAGACATTATTATCTAAACCAAGTTTTGAAATAAACTCTTTTGATTTATCATCTCCGACCTCTTTTAGAGCTTTTAATGCAGGAATATTTCTAGAGTCAACTAACGACTCACGCATTGTCAAGTTCCCACGATAAGAGCGATCATAGTTGTAGACGGAAGTTCCATCGGCATACTTATATGGCATGTCTGCGTATATTTGTCCGGAACCATAGTTTAAGTCTTCTATGGTTGGGGCATATGCAACTAGCGGCTTAGCAGTTGATCCAATATTTCGTTTAGCTGTCACGGCTTTATTATCATTCATCGCACCGTCACCAACATTCCGACCACCAATTTGAGCACGTACATCACCGTTTTTTACGTCAATTAATGTTGCAGTTGCTTGGAATTTTTCATCTGGAAAAGCAATAGAAGAGTTTTCGCTATTAATAAGATTATATAAGTATGTTTGTGCTGCCAAATCCATGTTAGTATAGATATCTAAACCATCTGTATAAACATTTTTCTTCGTTTTCTTTTGTACTTCATCAATCACTTGTTTCACATAATTATCTGTGACAACTTGTGTAGTTGAGTCCTCTTTGAGTGGAATTAAGCCATCTTCAATTTTTGTATTTTTCGCTTCATCGTAATCTTTTTTTGAAATCACTTTGTCTTTATACATCTCACTAAGAACAAGATTTCTTCTTGTAGTGGCTAAATCAGGGTGAGTGTATGGATCATAATCAATTGGAGCTTGTGGCATACCAGCTAATAGAGCGTATTGAGCTAAAGATAGCTCACCTAGATTTTTACCAAAATAAGTTTCAGCAGCCGTCTGCATACCATATATGCCGTTTGCCATGTAAACACGATTTATATAATATGTGAGAATTTCATCCTTTGATTTTTTACGTTCAAGCTCAACTGATAACCAGGCTTCTTGAGCTTTACGTTTGATGGTTTGATCTTCTTTTTTAGTTGAGAAAAAAGACAATTTAATTAACTGCTGAGTTAAGGTACTACCACCTTGTCTACTTGTTCCCTTGATATTGGCAACAGCAGCTCCGGCGATACGTATCGGGTCAACACCAGCATGTTTTTCAAATCGTTTATCCTCAATTGAAATGATTGCTTGTTTTAGGGTTGGTGGTATTTGGTTAGGTTCAATGGTTTCACGTTTCTTTTCCCCAATTTCTAAAATCATTTCCCCATTTGAGGCATAAATTTTCGACGAGCGAGTATCCTCTAATTTTTTATAATCAAGTGTAGGAGCATCTTTTGCGTAATAAAAGAAAAGACCGGCTCCACCAATTACAGGTATAATGATTAGTGAGAGAATGACAGTTAAGGTAATTAACACCACTTTTTTTGTATTATGTTTTTTTTGCTTTGATGGTTTATTAGGGTGTTTTGTCCCAATCGAACTATTTTTCATAAATAGAATCTCCTTTTAATATATAATGATCAATAATTGTCAGGTATGGAATAATAGGAGCAATGCCTAATTCTAACTCATACCCAACCTTTTCTATCACATTCAATGGAATAGATTTGCGTTTGTTCTCTTTGTTTTCCCAGTATTCAATGACATGTTTAGCTGGCAGAAAAAAACACCTTTGTAACGTGGAAAACCATATTAACACAAAGACAATCCCCTGCTGGTTAAGACATTGTTTCATATGTTTTATTTGATGGTCATGAAAATTATGAAGTGGAAAAGACGTTTTATTCTTTGTTTCTTTCGCTTCAAAGTCTATGTAGTGACCATTATAAAGGCCATTATAATCAGTTGTAGAAGCTTCTCTAAAGTATGCTTCAGTTATAACAGCAGCACTCCTTTTTGGATAATTCACATGAACAATTTGGACAGGTGTTGGTTTCTTATGAACAATGGCCATTTCTTTAGATAGGTAATACTCGTTACTTTGGTTGATGTATTCTTCAAAAGACATCCCACGATTTGAAAAAGATGGTCGTTTTGTTTTAGCAACGAATTCTTTTTTAAAATGTTTAGATACACCATTAGGGTAATTAATAGTCAAAATACCACACTCCTTCTTTCATTATATCAAACCTTGAAATACAATGAAAAGAAAAAAAGAATAAACTTAAGGTAATGTATAGGAAATTACTAAAAATTTTAATTTTTTCATTAAAAGTGTTGTGTTACATTAGAAAACTGATTATAGTATAATATGAAGTGTGGCGTATTTTCTAAGGATTTTATCAGATTGATGTGACATATAGTATTTAAAAGATAACATGTTTAAAAATGAAATTTATAATGAGGTGTAATAATTGACTAAATTAAATTTATCAGCAAGAGATATTTTACAAAAAGAATTTAAATCAAAAGTACGTGGCTATGATCCGGTCGAAGTAGATGAGTTTTTAGATACCATTATCAAAGATTATGAAACATATAATCAAGAATTATTAGCTTTAAGAGAAGAAAATCATCGATTAGTTAATAAAGTGGACCAATTAACTCAAAGTCAAGCGACTCTTTCTCGTATGAAACAAGAAGTACCTAATCCAACTTCTGTAACTAACTTTGATATATTAAAACGCTTATCAAATTTAGAAAAAGAAGTCTTTGGTAAAAAATTAGAAGAATCATCGGGCTCTGTAAAAATAGATGTGAGTGAACAAGCTCGTGCATCATTGTCTTCAGCAGCTGAAAAAGTATTAAATAATGATGATTTGGGAGCAACTCGTCGTTTTTAATTAAATAAATAATTTGTAATTTTCGGATAATCGCAGTTTACGTTAAGTAAGGTGAGGAAAGTCCATGCTCGCACAAACTGAGATGTTTGTAGTGTTCGTGCTTAATGAAACCATAAATTAAGGTACTTCTTTTTAAGAGGTAACGGCAGGAAAAATAGCTAAGGCTTTTGCTATGCTAGAGTATCCTTGAAAGTGCCACAGTGACGAAGTGATTTTAGAAATAAAATCAGTGGAACGGGTAAACCCCTCGAGCGAGCAACCCAAACAATGGTAGGGGCACCTGTCTCAAGGAAATGAACTTAGGGATGGGACAGAAAAAATTTCTGTAGACAGATGATTATCGTTGATTAGTGTTACCTGGCAGTAATCAATACAGAACATGGCTTATAGAAAATTACAACATCAGGTTGCCTTCCAGTTTGATGGAAGGCTTTTTTTCTAAAATAAAGTTAATTGGGGTTACAAACATGACAGAATATAAATTAATAGCAACAGCAGCTAGTGGTATTGAAGCACTTGTTGGACGAGAACTAAGAGATATGGGAATTGAATGTGAAGTAGAAAATGGTAAAGCCATTTTTTATGGAGACATTGAAACTATTGGACGAGCTAATTTATGGCTTAGAACAGCAGATAGAATCAAAATAGTGGTTGGTGAATTTGAAGCAAAAACGTTTGAATCATTGTTTGATCAAGTAAAATCTTTGCCTTGGGAAGACTTTTTGCCAATGGATGCTAATTTCCCAGTATCAGGAAAATCAATTAAATCAACGTTATTTAGTGTGTCAGATTGCCAAGCTTTGACGAAAAAAGCAATTGTTAATCGTTTGAGTGAATACTATTCAAGATATGGTCGCTTACCAGAAACAGGCGCACAATTTCCAATTGAAGTGGCACTGTTAAAAGATAAAGTAACGTTAACAATTGATACAACAGGACCAAGTTTATTTAAGAGAGGGTACCGTTTGGAAAAAGGTGGTGCACCTTTAAAAGAAAATATGGCAGCAGCTATTATTTCTTTAACAACGTGGCGTAAAGATAGACCTTTCTATGATCCAGTTTGTGGGTCTGGAACCTTTTGTATTGAAGCTGCGTTGATTGGTCGAAACATGGCACCAGGATTTAATCGTGAGTTTTTATTTGAATCATGGCCTTGGGTTAATGACTCAGTGATGGAAACATTACGAGCTGAAGCTGACGCTCAAGTTGATTATGAAACAGAGTTAGATATTTTGGGAACAGATATTGACCCTAAGATGATTGAAATTGCAAAGAAAAATGCAGAAGAAATTGGTTTAGGAGAAGATATTACATTTAAACAAATGCAATTAAGTGACTTTACGACGGAGAAAGAGTACGGTGTGATTGTCGCTAACCCACCATATGGTGAACGTTTAGGTGAAGAAGATGCGGTAAGAGAATTATATAAACAAATGGGGGATGTTTATCGCCCGCTGAAGACTTGGAGTAAATATATTTTAACAAGTGATTTACAATTTGAAAGTTTCTACGGTGCAAAAGCGACGAAGAAACGTAAATTGTATAACGGGGCACTTAGAACAGATTTATTCCAATACTGGGGAACTCGTCCACCAAGAAAGCCAAAAAATGAAGGAGCAAACTAATATGAGTCAAGAACAAGAATTTTTAGCTTATTTGAAAGAGATTGCTTTATTAAATGAAGCAGTTGGTCTAGCTGAATGGGATAGTCAAACAGGTATGCCAGAAAAAGGTGCGTCTTATCGTGCTGAAATGTCTAGTTATTTAGCAGGTATGGCTTTTGATAAATCAACAAATGAGACAATGAGAAAATACATGGAGTATTTTTCAGACCATCCAGAAGAATTATCGGATTTTGGGAAACAAGTATTTGAAAAAACAAAAGAGAACTATGATTTAAACAATAATATTCCAGCTGATCGTTTTCAAGAGTTTTCTCGCTTGTTATCAAACGCTCATAGTGTATGGGTGACAGCTCGTGAGAAACAAGATTTCTCAATTTTCGAGCCCATTTTAACCGACATTGTAGCCATGACGAAAGAATTTATTCCATTGTGGCGTAAAAATGAAGTCACAGACTACGATGTTTTACTAAATCAATACGAACCTGGTATTACAGTTGAAGTATTAGATAATGTCTTTGACCAAGTAAAAGAAGGTATTATGTCGATTCGCAAAGAATTAGAAGAAAAAGGGACAGCACCTAACACGGATTTTATTAACCGTACAGTGCCAAAAGAAATTCAAAAAGAGTTTGTGACACAAGTTGTGGAACAATTAGGTTATGATTTTTCTAGAGGTCGTTTAGATGATACTGTTCATCCCTTTATGTTAAACCTGAACCGTAATGATGCACGTATTACAACACGTTGGGATGACAATGACTTTATTATGGCAACTTTAGGTGTTATCCATGAAGCAGGTCATGGGATGTATGAACAAAATGTTGATGCCAAATTTGACTACACACCACTTGCAGGTGGCACATCTATGGGAATTCATGAGTCACAGTCATTGTTTAATGAAATTATTGTTGGAGGAAGCCAAGCTTTTTGGTACAAACAATTTGATTTATTAAAACAATTAACAGGTGATACATTTGCTGATATTTCAACAGAAGATTTTTACAAAGGATTGAAATTAACGCAACCAAGTTTAGTTAGAATTGAGTCAGATTCACTCACTTATCCACTTCATATTATTATTCGTTATGAAATTGAAAAAATGCTTTTCAATGGCGAATTAGAAGTGAAAGATTTGCCAAAAGTTTGGAATGATAAATACGAAGAGTATTTAGGTATTCGTCCTGAAAATGATACTGAAGGTGTGTTACAAGATGTTCATTGGTCAGGTGGTAGTTTTGGTTACTTCCCATCATATGCTCTAGGTTACATGTATGCAGCTCAACTGTATCATGCAATGAATCAAGATATTAATGTGGAAGAAGTTTTAGCAAGTGATGATTATTCATCAATTAGAGAGTGGTTAACTGAACGTATCCATCAATATGGTAGTTCTAAAAAACCAAACGAATTAATCGTTGGTGCAACAGGTGAAGAATTAAATCCTCAATATTTAATTGATTACATGCGTGATTTATATTTTAATGTATATGATGTAAAAGCTTAAATTTTTAAAAGTTACAGATGATTCTGTAACTTTTTTTGTTGAGAAAGTATAGGCCAAAGGGTACAATAGGGCAATATTGAATAGATAATTAGAGGAGAAAAAAGAGATGGAAGGTCAAAAAAGAGGATTGAAACGGTTTAATACGGTTCAATTTATTACCTTAATGTTTTTAATCATTATTTTTATTGGATCATTTTTATTATTCTTACCGATTAGTCATCAGTCAGGTCAACATTTAAGTTATATTGATGCCTTATTTGTTGCTACTTCATCAGTATGTGTCACAGGGCTAACCCCTATAAATATCTCGCACGTCTTAAGTCCATTTGGGCATGTGATTATGATGATTTTAATTGAGATTGGTGGACTTGGTTTTATGTCCATAGCCTTAATTGTGGCAATGATGTTTCGAAAAAGAGTGTCACTTCAGTCACGTCTTGTCATTAAAGAGATGCTTAACTTGAATAATCAAGGTGGGGTCGTAAAGCTACTTAAATTTGTGGTACGATTTTCGGTGAGTGTGCAAGCTCTAGGTGCGTTGCTTTTGAGTTTTCAATTAATTCCCCAATACGGATTATGGAAAGGATTATTTTATAGTGTGTTCCATTCAATTTCAGCTTTTTGTAATGCCGGTTTTGATTTATTTGGTGATAGTCTTTTTAGTTATCAACAAAACCCATACATGTTACTTGTGATTTCTGGCTTAATCATCGCTGGGGGATTTGGTTTTATTGTATGGTATGATTTGATTCATTTAAAAGAGCATAAACGATTATCACTCCATACGAAGATAGCTTTAACTGTGACACTTAGTTTGTTAATTGGAGGCACTATTTTATTTGCTTTTACGGATAAATTTTATGACATGTCTTTCTTTAAACAAGTTACAAATACATTTTTCTTAAGCGTCACACCACGTACGGCAGGATTTGCTTCCATTGATTATGGTGCAATGAGTTATGCTGGACTAATATTAACCATCGTTTTAATGTTTATTGGTGGAACATCTGGCTCTACAGCTGGTGGCATTAAAACGACAACGTTAGGCGTATTATTAATTCAGTTATTTAGTACATTAAGAGGTCGAGATGAAGCAGAGTGGCAAGAGCGTTCAATTCCTCGTAACATTGTCATGAAATCTTTTGTACTATTCTTTTTTGCGAGTTTATTGTGTTTGTTAAGTGCATTGATTTTATCAATGACTGAGTACAGCCCAGCACATTCTGGTATTGAATACGTGTTATTTGAAGTCGTGTCAGCTTTTGCAACAGTTGGATTAACGATGGGGTTAACCCCTCATTTGACTATATTTGGAAAATTGCTTATTATGTGTTTAATGTTTATTGGTCGTGTTGGTTTATATACAGTCATGTATGCTTTGTTGAGAAAAGAGTTGAATGATATGGGCAATAAGTTTAATTATCCAAAAGAAACAGTGTTAATTGGTTAGAAAATCTGGTATTTTTTTAATGAAATTATTTTTGAAAATTTTCAAATTTTAATTTAAATTTTGATGTGTTATGTATTATAATGAGCATATTAAAAATAAAGGAGAATGTGACATGCTAGATGAAAAAACATTGACTATGGTAAAAACACATCCTGGATTTATTGCAGCGATGGATCAGGGTGATTTAAGTACGCCAGGTGCCTTAAGACAGTATGGTGTGCCAGATGAAACATATCAAACATCTGAAGAGATGCATAACATCATTCATGATATG
This sequence comes from Vagococcus martis, assembly GCF_002026305.1. Taxonomy (NCBI): domain Bacteria; kingdom Bacillati; phylum Bacillota; class Bacilli; order Lactobacillales; family Enterococcaceae; genus Vagococcus; species Vagococcus martis. The sequence goes on from NZ_MVAB01000001.1 coordinate 2,091,188, forward strand.
CGTACGCGTATGATTATTAGTGATGAGTTTTCATCAAAATATGTATTAGGTGTTATTTTATACAAAGATGCGTTAGAGAGAGCCATTTTTTCAGAGCCTATGCCAAACTATCTTTGGAATAAAAAAGGAATGTTACCTTTTCTAAAAATTGATCAAGGATTAGCTCCGTTAGTTGATGGTGTGCAACAAATGGCAGAGTTAACAGAATTTGATACATTGGTGGAAAAAGCAAAAGATTTTCCATTTATCGGATTTAAGTTTCGCTCATTAGTTTGTGCGGCAAATGAAGAAGGCATTAAACAACTAGTGAAACAACAATTTGATTTAGCAAAAAAGGTGTATTCGCTAGGGTATTTACCAATGTTAGAGCCTGATATTGATTTGCATATTATTGACAAAAAACAAGCTGAAATCTATTTAAAAGAAGCCTTAATAAAAGAATTAAATAATTTAGATACTGATATGAAAATTATGCTAAAATTAACGTTACCATCAGAACCAGACTTTTATCATGATTTACTTGATTTTCCACAAGTCGTAAGAATGTTGGCATCTTCAAGTGGTTTAAGACAAACTGAAGCAGATAAAAAATTAAGTGAAAACCATGATATGATAGCAAGTTTTTCGCGAGCATTAACAGAAGGATTAAGTTATCAAGAAAGTGACATGGAGTTTGATTTTCATTTAAGACAAACATTACATGCAATTTTTGATGCATCAAATACATAACCTAGTGGCCATCTGAAAAACAGATGGTCTTTTTATTGAAAAGTCGAAATTAGGAGAATTGGTATGAAAACATTAGTTGTTATTGTGCATCCAAATTCACATGAATCTGGTGTGCAATCATTTTTAAAAGAGAGTTGCACCTCTCTGACAGATGTCACGATTTACGATATTCAAGAAGAGCTATCTTCTTTTGATTTGAAAAAAACACAAGAATTACTAACATCACATCAACGAATTATTTTTCAATTTCCGATGTATTGGTATGCAGCTCCTGATATGCTATATAAATGGCTAGAAAAAGTATTGACCAAATCATTGTACCAATCTGGATTGAAAGGAAAAGAACTAGGTATTGTGATGAGTATGGGACAAAAATTATCAGCATTTCAAGCAGGTGGTACAGAGCACTTTACTATTTCAGAACTGTTAAGACCGTTTCAAGCATTGGCTTATAAATGTCATATGACTTATTTACCACCATTTCCTATTTCATTATTCCCATATCTAAAAGAAGAAGACAAGCATCGTTTACTCATTAGCTACCAACAGTATTTAACAAAAGAAAATGATCACCGTTTTGTGACAAGTGAGAAATGGGCGATTAATCGTTTGAAAGAATTATCTGATAAAGGATTAATCAATGACTTAGACAATAGACTGTCATTTATCCAAGACACATTGGAGAATAATCGTATGGAGCTTGATAGTTTACTAACAACGCTTGAAGAAATGAGGATGGACTAATTGGAAGAAAAAGAGTGGATATTATCCGAACTGTCATTATTACAAACAAAAGAACAGTCATATGAAGTTCAAGCATTTTTAAGTGAATTAGAGTTTATTTTAAAGGAGCAATACAAACGAATTGAACAAGCTGAAGGAGAGATTGATGGCTTACTTTGGAGCCCCAAAGAGTGGTAGTTATTTATCTTTTAGTAGAAATTTGTTATAGTAAAGAAAAATAGATTTGATAGGAGATCCAATGAAGCATGCAAACTATTTAATATTACTTTTTCTTTTAGTTGGCTTAAGTGGTTGTGGCGAAAAGAAGACACAAACACAAGAAACAACAGAAAGTACAACTGGAATGGTTGTAAAAGATAAAAAAGGGAAGCGTAGTACGGTTGTTAATAACATGTTGGTAGGTCACTCAAAAATTAGTTTTAATAATGAAAAATATGACATATTGTCTGAAGGAAAGTTTACGCAAGAATCTCTTTGGGGAACGTTTCAACAAGAAAATAATCAAAAAACATATATCCAAATAGATGCTTTTGACAATACACAAAAGATGTATGGTGAGATTGAGGGGTATGTATTAGATGGCGTGAAATGGGATGAGGCAGAACCAGTTCAGTATCTAGGTGTGATGGAAGAAGCACTTCAACATTCTAAAGATAAAAAAGTGTTGATGTATAAGGCTAGAACAGGTGATGTGATTTTTTCAGTAACAATGTTTGGCAAAGAGAAACTAACCAATAAAGATATTTTAAACCTAAAAGAGATTGCGAAAAGTATTAAAGTAGAATATGTCGCAGATCAAATGATTTCCGCAGGCGGTGAATAACTTCATCGCTTTTTTATATTTTTTTGAAAAAAATTCAAATTTAATCTTATTAAATAAAACGTAAGTTTGGTAAACTGTATAGTGTAGTATATAAAATGACTTTTTAGGAGGAAATAGGCATGGATACATTAGTAAATTTTCGAGATTTAGGAAATATTGTAACCTTAGATAATAAAAAAGTGGTGCCACACCAATTTTTAAGAAGTGGTGAAGTTGTTAATATTTCAGAAAAAGATAAAGAAACATTAAGTAAAATTTATGGTTTAAAAAAAATTGTTGATTTTAGAGGAGATACTGAGGTTAGTCAAAGTCCAGATGATACATTGGCTGGTGTAGTATACGAACACATTGATATTTTGGGCGAGTCAGCCAATCAAGGTGCCAGTTTAGAAGAATTATTGAGTCCTAAATACGATCCTAAAAAAGCCATGATGACAATTTATGAAGAATTAGTTTTATCAGAAAATGCACAAAAAGGGTATTCAAAATTTTTAAGTGATTTCATTAATCAGCCAAATGAAACAACTCTTTTCCACTGCTTTGCTGGGAAAGATCGAACAGGATTTGGTGCAGCGCTGATTTTATATAGTTTAAACGTATCTAGAGAAGCGATTGAAGAAGATTATTTAAAAACGAATGAATCTCGTAAAGTAGCTAATCAAGCTATTTTAGCAGAAATGAAAGAAAAAGGAGCAAGTGAAAAACAAATGTCGAATATGCTTATCATGTTGAATGTTGATAAAGCTTACCTAGATTATGCGTTTGAATTGATTGAAACACACTATAACAGTGTTGAAAATTATTTTACGACTGTTTTAAACTTACCAGAAACATTTTCAGAAGACATGAAAAAACTATACACTATCTAAAAGGAAATCAATTTTGATTTCCTTTTTCTATTGCTAAAAGAGAGTGTTTAATGGATAAACCAAATTCAGATGAACCAAAGTAACCTGTTAGTTTTCCGGACTGACTAATCACACGATGGCATGGAATAATAATGGGAATGGGATTTTTTTACATGCTTGGCCGATAGCTTGATAAGCACGAGGATGATTTGTTTTTTCAGCAATATTTTTATATGAATAGGTTACACCATATGGAATATCACGTAGAGCAAGCCAAACATCTTGTTGGAAAGGCGTCCCTTTTTGTAAGTCAATCGGAACACTAAATTGTGTGATTTGTTTTGAGAGAAATTGCGTGATTTCTTGTATGCATTGTTCAATAATAGGATTATCTGAATGGTTGTAAATTTGTTCGGACGTATGTTCTAAAAAACGGATGTTTGTGACGCCATTCTGACTGGCTTTAATATCTAATACAAAATGACCAACTTTATATGCCATTTTATCTCACTCCTTTGTTTATCATAATACCCAATTTTAGTGAGATATGATAGTATAAAAGGTATGAGAAGGGACGTTAATCATGAAAGAAATCATTCACTTATTGCATACAAACGATATACATTCACACTTAGAAAGATGGCCTAAAATCAGACGATGGCTAAACGACACAAAACGACTTTACACAGAAGAAAAAGAAACGGTTTTTACTTTTGATGTTGGCGATTTTTTAGACCGTGTCCACCCTTTAACTGAAGCAACAGATGGCTTAGCTAATGTTGAGTTAATGAATCAAGTTCATTATGATGCGGTGACGATTGGAAATAATGAAGGCATTACGAATAGTAAACACGTTTTAAATGACTTATACAAAGAGGCAAACTTTCCAGTTGTGTTAAGTAATCTAAAGGATTTAGATACCCATGATTATCCAGTTTGGGCGCAGCCTTATATTATTACAACGACTAAAGAACAGACAAAAATTGGTGTGTTTGGCTTAACAGCACCTATGGAATTAAGTTATTACCCATTCGGTTGGGAAGTGATTGACCCATACACTTCGGCTCAAGAAGTGGTTGAAGAATTAAGAGGAAAAGTTGATGTGATAGTATTGTTATCCCATTTAGGCATTATAGATGACAAAAAAATGGCCCAACGTTATCCTGATATTGATGTTATCTTAGGCTCTCATACGCATCATTTATTACCTGAAGGGCTAATGGAGAACGGTGTCCTATTATGTGCGGCGGGACGTTTTGGTGAGCATGTAGGAGATGTCACGTTAGAATTAACAGATAGTACCATCACAAAAAAATCTGCTAAAACCACTAGTTCAGATAGTTTATGGGCTGATAGTCATGATAAACAAGAAAGTGAAGAATTTTATCGTTATGGGAATTTTTTATTAGAAGAAAAGTCGGTGGCTAATTTAGATAATGTGTTAGACAAGGAAACGACTCTAATAACTGCCACATTAGAAGCAATGAAAGAAGCCAGTGGATGTGATGTGGCAATGGTAAATTCAGGATTATTTTTAACGGACATTGGCCCTGGATTAGTGAATGAGAAACAGCTCCATACAAGCTTGCCACATCCGATGAATTTGATTAAGGTCACCTTAAAGGGTAAAGAGATGATTCGACTAGCCAGAGAAGTGGTCAAAAATCGAGATTTTTTAAGAAGATTTCCAATTATTGGGATGAAATTTAGAGGGAAATACTTTGGTGAAGTATGGTATGATGGCTTTAATTGTGATGAAATAACAAACGAAGGTTTTTGGTTAAATGAACCAATTGAAGATGAAGCAGAATATAGTTTTGTAACGGTTGACCATATAGCATTCGTACCATTTTTCCCGACAATTGAGATTGCAGGGAAAATTGAAATACTTGGACCAAGTTTTTTAAGAAATCACTTGGCGACTTATTTAAGTAAATTAAACACTAAAAGATAGAGGTAAACAGTATGTCGAGAAAAAATAAACAAGTAGTAGAAGAAGTTGAAAACATCGACACTCAACCAGAGGAAGTTGATGAAGTTCTTTTGGAAATGTTAGCAAATTATAATCCAGAGTCTTTTCCATTAGCAAATGGGACTTACCGATTAGTAAAAGATTATCGTGAGGGGTTTGATTACGAAGCGTTAATCAAACGATACAATGATGTGTTGGCAAAATATGACTATATCGTGGGTGATTGGGGATACGATCAGTTACGTTTACGTGGTTTTTTTAAAGATGATTTTAAAAGTGCCCCGCTTGATGCAAAAATCAACACATTAAATGATTATTTATATGAGTTTTGTAATTTTGGATGTGCTTATTTTGTGATTGAACAAATTGGTGAATTTAAACGAAAAGGTCGTTCATCAACATTTAAGTCATCAAAAAATAAAAATCAAGCACACATTAATGAGAAAAAATATGATAATAGAAATAATAAAAAGCCTAAGTATAAGGGTAATAATAAGCAACAACAAAAGAATAATCAATCAACTAACAAGAAAACCAATAAACCAACACAAAATAATACCAATGCGACAAAAGAGCGTCACTTTAAAATAAAGAAAAAAGAAGGTTAGGGGAAAAAGAATGACTTATAAAGGGTATTTGATAGATTTAGATGGCACTATTTATTTAGGAAACCAACCAATCGATGCAGGAAAACGATTTGTTGACCGATTAAAAGAAAAGAATATTCCTTTTTTATTCGTAACCAATAATACGACTAAAACACCTGAAGCAGTAAAAAATAGATTACATGATTCATTTGATATTGATGTATCTGAAGAGACGATTTACACTGCCAGTTTAGCAACAGTTGACTATATGAAAGACAAAGGTCTTGGAAATAGAGTTTATGTTATTGGTGAAGAAGGAGTTAAAGAAGCGATTTTTTCATCAGGTTTTATTTTAGATGAAGAGAATGCTGACTATGTTGTAGTGGCTCTAGACACAGATTTAACATATGAAAAATTAGCGGTTGCGACTTTAGCCATTCAAAAAGGGGCGCATTTTATTGGTACAAATCCTGATAAAAATATCCCGACAGATAGAGGGTTAATGCCTGGAGCTGGAAGTTTAATTGCGTCTATTGAGATGTCTACCCAAACAAGTGCCACTTATATTGGAAAACCAGAAGCTGTTATGATGGAAAAAGCGTTGGATAGATTGAAACTTAGTAAAAATGATGTCATGATGGTTGGCGATAATTACGAGACAGATATTCGAGCAGGTATTGATAATGATATTGATACGTTGTTAGTTTTAACTGGATTTACTAAAAAAGAAGATGTCCCAACGTTACCTATTGCTCCGACACAGGTGATTAACTCTTTAGATGAGTGGCAGGTATAACATGTGGTAAAAGCAAAAGAGTATTTAAAAAGGATTGTATTAATTTTATTTTTATTGAGTCTAGCCATTACGTTAACGATTAATGCAAGATGGTTGTATCAATTTGATATCAATTATTTAGGCATTACACAATACACGGATTATAACAAACAAACTATTTTGTCTAATTATGACGACTTGATGCGATACTTGAATTTTTTCTGGGTAAAAACTCTATCGATGAAAGATTTCCCAACATCAGGCGAAGGTGCATTTCACTTTGCCGAAGTGAAGCAACTATTTCAGTTAAACTATGCCGTGTTTTTTATCACACTCATTCCAAGTGTGATGTACCTATATCGTTTATTTAAAACAAAAATGGTTTGGACATTGTCACGTATGATACAAGGTATTTTGATGGGACTAGCAGCATTAGTTTTTTTATGATTGTGGCGTTTGACCAATTTTTTGTGTTGTTCCACGAAGTTTTTTTTAATAACGATGCGTGGATTTTTTATCCAGAAACGGATCCAATTATTTTAGTCTTACCACAAGAATATTTTTTCCATTGCTTTGCACTATTCTTTATCTTGTTTATCCTATTTTTAGCTATTTTATTAATTAGAGGAAACAGAGAGTTAAAAAAAGATCTATAATCGCCGATTGTAAAATTAAGCTAGACAACTAAAAAATCATTTGTAATACACTCAAATTGTATTTCCAACCAAAGAAAACAAGGAGAGTAATCACAAATGACCTATACACATCTTACTACAGACGAGCTAGTTTTGATAGAATCTTATTACCGCCAAAATAAAAAAGGAACATACGTTGTGAAACAATTGAAACGAGAAAAACAGACTATATATAATGTTTACAAAGCTTTTGATTAGGGACTATCTGCACTAGATTACTACAAAAGATACAAAAATAATAAAAAGAATTGTGGCAGACGAGTAATAGATATCGAAAATAGTTTAAATAATTGGTTTAAAAAGTTTCCATGCCATCTATTTAAATCAATCACATTCGATTGTGGTAAAGAATTTTCTAATTGGAAATCAATCAGCAATCTAAATGATATTGATATTTATTTTGCCGATCCAGGAACACCATCACAACGAGGCTTAAATGAACACTCTAATGGGTTATTACGTAAACATGAATTTCCTAAACGAATGGATTTCAAAGAAGTTGAGGAATCTTTTATCCAATCTATTGCATCTGAGAGAAATAATATCCTAGAAAATCATTAAACTATAAACTCCATTGGAAGTATTTTTGAGTTATGTAGACAACGATATTTTGTCTAGCTTAATTTGACAAATGAAATTAATTGAAAATAAGCTGCATTCATATCTGTTACTAAAAAGTTAACTTTTTCCCGTTCCTCCAACGGAGAGCGATTGAAGTAAGGGATAATTTTATCTAATTTCCTACTAAGTAAAATGTCCACTAATTCACCTGTTTTTCCATCAGCACATATGAAGCTCATTTTATCTTCATAACTAGCGTGAGATCTAAATTCATATACCATTAAAACTTCTGGAAAGGACCGTGGTTTAAGTTGTTGTGAGAGTTGTGATTAAACTGACTTAAGAACTCTTAAAACTGTCGTTAAAGAAACGTGGCATTGTTTAGCTATAAATGTCATAGAGACTTTCTCAGTTAATAATTCTAAAATCTTCAAAGTAATAAATTTACTGATATGACAGTTTTTTTCAACAGTAGAACACTGTGCCGTCCAATTGTGCGAACAGCTTTTACAATGGAATTGTTGTTTCTTCAGTTTTAAAATAGTGGGCATATTTTGATAAGAATCTAACTGAATAGTTACTTCCTTTTTTCCATTTCTAACAACGACACTTTTCCCTGCATTATCAACAATAGTTGAACCACAGTTCCTACAAGCCGAAGGCATGGGAGAATAGACTCCAAAGATAACTAAAGTGTTTTTTCCTTTAATTTTATATTCCTCCGTATTTGTTAAATCTAAATATTCATCTGTAATTCGTAAAATTTTTTTGATATGATTATTCATAACATGTCGTCCTTTAAAGGCTCTTTGTCAACTACTGTTGGTAAGGATTAATACGTTAGAATTTAAGATCTAGAAAGCATTTAGTTTTCTAGATCTTTTTTGGTGATGTAAAGGCAGATTCTTTTAAACAAATTGATAGTCGTAGCTTAAAATTATAAAAACTTCTCATGCCATAGGCATTACGCTTAATGACTTTAATGTGGTTATTCATACATTCTAATGGACCGTTTGAATAAGATGTTTCAAAGGTGTTTTTTATTTCTTCTCGATATTTTTTAAATGTTTTGAAAACAGGAATAAACTCTTTAAATCCTGTTGGTTGATTAATTAATTCCAAAAATAAAGAATAATCCTTTGTTTGAATCGCTCTTAAAATGTGTTGATAGGTGTTGTAAGCCTCTGTCAATTTAGAATCATAGGTAAAGTAAGCGTTCAAGTAATTCTTTTTCAGAAAGATACGCTTTAAAGGATGGACGCCAATGCTGTTGGATATAATCTAATTTGTCATAGCTTTTTTGAAGTAATTTCCAATACTTTTTAATTCGTCTATAGATAACCCCGTTATCTTTACATTTTAATTGAGTCATTATTTTAATCCGTATCTTTTGAAATGCCCTGCCGAGATGTTGAACGAGATGAAATTTATCTAAAACGACTTTAGCGTTCGGGAACACTCGTTTAGTTAAAGTAATGTAAGGTTGATAGATATCTGAAACGACATATTTTACTTGTTTTCTATTAGCTAGAGAGAAGCCATTAAAATAATTCTCAATTTTTGGTAATCTTCGATCAGGTAGAATATCAATTAATTCATTTGTTTCACTGTTCATCATAATAAAACTCATTGAACCAGCTACTTTTTTAACAGATTTAAATTCATCAAAACATAGTACAGACGGAAGTTCATAACTATACTTCTTAATCGGTTCATACCACTCTTTTAATACGCGAGAGACAGTTGAAGTTGAAACGCTCGTTTGTTTTGCGATATCACTCATGGCGTGTTTAGAGGTTAACTGTTTCGCAATGAGACGTTTTAAATTATTAGAAATACAGTTGTTTCTAGAAACAAAAGGGGTATCTAAAACAAAAGTCGTATCACATTTTTTACAAAAGAAACGACGTTTCTTTAATCTAATATAAGTGACATATTCAGAAACACTAGGCATTTTAATTAGGCTAGTTGTATATCCCCATTTAATAATATTAGAGTGATTACTTTGACAATGCGGACAGCATGTAGGAGATTCTTCTAAAAAACCATGGAATATCCGAGAGAAAACGCCTTTTATTTTTTCAGTAGATAAACAATTTTCATTAAAAATAATATTTAGGTCTAGTATATTTAAGATATCTTTGATAGTCTGTGAATATGACATGTGGTATCCTCCTTAGTTTGTTTTTTTGCAATTTCATTCTAACGGATATCACATGTTTCTGTGTACAAAAAAACTGTCGGTAACTTGTGTTACCAACAGTAGAAATTATAGAGCCCCTTTAAATTATGGCTGTACACTAAATCGTGTTGATAGATTAAATTCTATCAATACGATTTTTTGTTTTAGGCATAGAAAAAGGGGCATTATTATTGGTAAAATTAAGTCGTCTATAACTAACATTACAAAGGAGAATACCCCTATGGATAATAATACAAGAAAACTACTCAATTTAACAGATGATTCTCTTATTTTTAATGAGGATTGGTTGTCTCGCGAATCGAGAAACAACCAATCAGTTAACATGATTACAGGAAGATTAGTGAATAAAGATAAGCAATGCAAGAAATGTGGATTTGATCAATCCGTTAAAAACGGAACGTATCAAACCATTAGTCAATTGCCTGAAGTTGAACGTCGCCCAACTTATCTAAAACTTCACAGAGAACGTTACCGTTGTAGAAACTGTGGCTCAACTTTCAGTGCTTCTAATTCTCTAGTAGATGACTATTGTCAAATTTCTAAACAGCTTAAATACCAAATTGCTTTTGCCTTAAAAGAGAATCGATCACGTAAAGAAATCGCAGAATGCCACAGTGTCTCTGAAAATACTGTTAAACGTGTGTTAGTATCATTTACCAATAATCAGCAACCGAATTTTAACTTCTTGCCCACGGCTCTTTGTGTAGATTAGTTTAGCTCTACTTCTGATTGTCATGCTAGAATGAGCTTTATTTGTGCTGATGCGACATCTAAAAAAATAATCGATATCTTACCTGATAAAAGATTACATAAGTTGGTTTCTTACTTTATGAAGTATTCCAGAAAATCACGTTTAAAAGTAAGGTTTTTGGTCATGGACATGAATGCAATTTACGGTCAACTATTAAAAACAGTCTTTCCAAACGCCGAAATCGTCACAGATCGATTTCATATCATTCAACATATTAACCGCTCTTTCAACACCTTAAGAATAAAAGAAATGAATCAACTAAAACGCCACAATCAAGAGGAAGGAAAGCAGTATCGAAGATTAAAGCGTTATTGGAAATTCCTTTTAAAGGGGCTCTATAATTTCTACTGTTGGTAACACAAGTTACCGATAGTTTTTTGTACACAAAAACATGTGATATCCGTTAGAATGAAATTGCGAAAAAACAAACTAAGGAGGATACCACATGTCATATTCACAGACTATCAAAGATATCTTAAATATACTAGACCTAAATATTATTTTTAATGAAAATTGTTTATCTACTGAAAAAATAAAAGGTCTAAATTGCAATATTAAGTTAGCCACCTAGGTAAAAACATCTAATTTTTTGTGTTATTCTATTAAAATCCATCCTTACCAACATGTTTTGATTTTAAGCTTTTGAATTTCTTCTAAAAATAATGTAGCTGGTTGTCTATAATTTAAGATTTTACGTGGTAAAAGATTAATTTTTTCAGTAGCCAGTTGAATGAATTGTTTTGAGTAGTTGCAGATTGGAGTTCCTTTCGGAATAAATTGTCTTAATAAACCATTATGTCTTTCATTTGTACCTCGTTCCCAAGAAGAATAAGGATGAGCAAAATAGACATCCGTTATTTGTTGGAGAGTATCATGAAGCGAGCTAAATTCACTACCATTATCAGCAGTAATTGATTGAAACATCTTGCTAAAATTAACTTGTCCGAACTCAGATTTTAATCGATTAACAGTATAACAAACAGACTCTTCTGTATGATCATCTAAAACAACAGTGATCATGTAACGCGTTTTTCTTTCAACAAGAGTAAGTATAGCATTATCATCTTTAGATTTTGAACCAATAACGCTATCTATTTCCCAATGACCAAAGTTTTTTCTATCATCAACTGTACTTGGTCGTTCATCAATCGATTTTCCTAGTTCTTTTTTATGCTTACGACTTCTTTTCTTTTTAGGTGAGAGTCTGATCTTCATCTTGAGATGATGGTTTCTAATAGGTAAAAAGCCACTATCAATATAATTATAAAGTGTCTTAGTAGAGACAGTAGGTGTATTCCAAGTCCTCATGGACTTGGTAAAACCAACAATTGCATCTGGTGACCAATTAAAATCAATAATCTGTTTACAGGCATAATTAATAAAGTCAACAGCACTGGCTAGCTTAGAATTAGCACCACAACGCTTTCTATTTTCTATATATTTAGCTTGTCCTGTCTCAGCAAAATAGAGTTGTCTAGGCTTTTTATTTTCTTTGATTTGCGTTGTTGTACCACGTTTTAGCTCATTGTTTATTGTTTGATGGTGTCGACCTAATCGTTTACCGATTGCTCTATTAGAATCACCTCTATTATGCCAAACTTCAATAAGTTGTCTTTCTTCAAAGGAAAGATGTTTATAAGTCAATTTTTGTGTGGTATTCTGAATTTGCGCCATGATAAAAATTCCTTTCGTTGTTGGGTAGATACTTCAATGATACATGAATTTTTACCATGGTGTTTTTTTATTATTTTAGGGTGGCTAACTTGATTCTACAATTAACCGAAAAAATAAAAGGCGTTTTCTCTCGGATATTCCATGGTTTTTTAGAAGAATCTCCTACATGCTGTCCGCATTGTCAAAGTAATCACTCTAATATTATTAAATGGGGATATACAACTAGCCTAATTAAAATGCTTAGTGTTTCTGAATATGTCACTTATATTAGATTAAAGAAACGTCGTTTCTTTTGTAAAAAATGTGATACGACTTTTGTTTTAGATACCCCTTTTGTTTCTAGAAACAACTGTATTTCTAATAATTTAAAACGTCTCATTGCGAAACAGTTAACCTCTAAACACGCCATGAGTGATATTGCAAAACAAACGAGCGTTTCAATTTCAACTGTCTCTCGCGTATTAAAAGAGTGGTATGAACCGATTAAGAAGTATAGTTATGAACTTCCGTCTGTACTATGTTTTGATGAATTTAAATCTGTTAAAAAAGTAGCTGGTTCAATGAGTTTTATTATGATGAACGGTGAAACAAATGAATTAATTGATATTCTACCTGATCGAAGATTACCAAAAATTGAGAATTATTTTAATGGCTTCTCTCTAGCTAATAGAAAACAAGTAAAATATGTCGTTTCAGATATCTATCAACCTTACATTACTTTAACTAAACGAGTGTTCCCTAACGCTAAAGTCGTTTTAGATAAATTTCATCTCGTTCAACATCTCGGCAGGGCATTTCAAAAGATACGGATTAAAATAATGACTCAATTAAAATGTAAAGATAACGGGGTTATCTATAGACGAATTAAAAAGTATTGGAAATTACTTCAAAAAAGCTATGACAAATTAGATTATATCCAACAGCATTGGCGTCCATCCTTTAAAGCGTATCTTTCTGAAAAAGAATTACTTGAACGCTTACTTACCTATGATTCTAAATTGACAGAGGCTTACAACACCTATCAACAAATTTTAAGAGCGATTCAAACAAAGGATTATTCTTTATTTTTGGAATTAATTAATCAAGCAACAGGATTTAAAGAGTTTATTCCTGTTTTCAAAACATTAAAAAAATATCGAGAAGAAATAAAAAACACCTTTGAAACATCTTATTCAAACGGTCCATTAGAATGTATGAATAACCACATTAAAGTCATTAAGCGTAATGCCTATGGCATGAGAAGTTTTTATAATTTTAAGCTACGACTATCAATTTGTTTAAAAGAATCTGCCTTTACATCACCAAAAAAGATCTAGAGAACTAAATTCTTTCTAGATCTTAAATTCTAACGTATTAATCCTTACCAATAGTAGTTGACAAAGAGCCAATTTTATTCATCCTCATCATTGACGTAGAGCCCAAAAAATCGCATTGATAGAATTTAAGGCTGTACACTAAATCGTGTTGATAGATTAAATTCTATCAATGCGATTTTTTATTTTAGGCATAGAAAAAGGGGCATTCTTATTGGTAAAATTAAGTCGACTATAACTAACATTACAAAGGAGAATACCCCTATGGATAATAATACAAGAAAACTACTCAATTTAACAGATGATTCTCTTATTTTTAATGAGGATTGGTTGTCTCGCGAAGCGAGAAACAACCGCTCAGTTAACATGATTACAGGAAGATTAGTGAATAAAGATAAGCAATGCAAGAAATGTGGATGTTATCAATCCGTTAAAAATGGAACGTATCAAACCATTAGTCAATTGCCTGAAGTTGAACGTCGCCCAACTTATCTAAAACTTCACAGAGAACGTTACCTTTGTAGAAACTGTGGATCAACTTTCAGTGCTTCTACTTCTCTAGTAGATGACTATTGTCAAATTTCTAAACAGCTTAAATACCAAATTGCCTTTGACTTAAAAGAGAATCAATCACGTAAAAAAATCGCAGAATACCACAGTGTCTCTGAAAATACTGTTAAACGTGTGTTAGTATCATTTACGAATAATCAGCAACCTAATTTTAACTTCTTGCCCACAGCTCTTTGTGTAGATGAGTTTAGCTCTACTTCTGATTGTCATGCTGGAATGAGCTTTATTTGTGCTGATGCGGCATCTAAAAAAATAATCGATATCTTACCTGATAAAAGATTGCATAAGTTGGTTTCTTACTTTATGAAGTATTCCAGAAAATCACGTCTAAAAGTAAGATTTTTGGTCATGGACATGAATGCAAGTTACGGTCAACTATTAAAAACAGTCTTTCCAAACGCCGAAATCGTTACAGATCGATTTCATATCATTCAACATATTAACCGCTCTTTCAACACCTTAAGAATAAAAGAAATGAAACAGCTAAAACGCCACAATCAAGAGGAAGGAAAGCAGTATCGAAGATTAAAGCGTTATTGGAAACTCCTTTTAAAGGACAGTTCTGAATTAAACTATAAACACTTTTATTATCGTCCTTTATTCAAGAGAAATATGTCATCTACCGAATTGGTAGATGAGTTACTTTCTTATAGTTCTCTATTAAAAAAAGCGTATCATTTTATGCAAGAATTGAAGTATGCTTATAGAACCAACGATTATGTTTTATTTTTAGAGTTATGTTCAAAGATACCTGTTGAATTACCAAAGTATTTTAAAGATAAATTCAAGATATTTGGTAAGTTCTCCCAAGGAGTCATGAATGCCTTTAAATACTCCTATTCAAATGGTTTCTTAGAAGGCATTAATAATAAAATTAAAGTGATTAAACGTGTGGCCTATGGCTATCGAAACTTTCTACTATTCAAACGACGTATCTTTTTGATTCAAAATCAAGTTTTTCAGGTTAAATAAAAAAGCGAGAGAATTTCTTCCCTCACTTCAATTAATTCTATTTCATTTTTGAGACTTTTTCATCAATATTATTGTCCATCAACACGATTTGACATAGAGCCGAATTTAATCTATCAACACGATTTAGTGTACAGCCGATTTTTTTAGTTATCGTTAAGTACCCATTCGTTAATGGCATATGCTACACCATCGTCATCGTTTGTTTTGGTGATTTTATCTGCAATATTTTTTACACTCTCTAGAGCATTTCCCATTGCAACCCCAATACCAGCATATTCAATCATAGATAGGTCATTTTCATTGTCTCCAATGGCCATGACTTCTTCTTGTTTGATATTTAGGTATTGAGCTAATTCTTTAACAGATTCACCCTTAGTTGCTTTAGGGTCAAGTATTTCTAAGTAGTAAGGAGCACTTTTGACGATTGAAAAACGGTCATAATACTCTTGAGGAATTTTTTTAATCGCTGCGTCAAGAACATCTTCATGATCAATCATCATAGCTTTTACAAGTTTGATATCTTTTGTCATGTCATTTACCGGTTTATATTGTAGCGGAATACCAGTAATCATTGCTTCATTAATAGTATATGGACTAATGTCAGTGTTAGCTGTATACATAGTATCGGCATCTTGAGTATGGAAATGCACACCGAGTTTTCTAGATAAAAGCTCCACATCTTGATAGTCTTCTAATGATAATGAATGACGTAAAATGACTTCTTTTGTTCCGGCATTTTGAATCATGCCGCCATTGTAAGTAATAATAAAACTATGGTCATTTTCAAGACCTAATTCTTTTACTAAATCAATAACCCCAATTGAAGGACGTCCTGTTGTTAAGACAATATCGATTCCTAAATCAGATGCTTTTTTGATTGTTTCTTTCACTTTTGGTGTTAACTTTCTTTCTGAATTGACCAATGTTCCGTCAATATCTATAGTTACCATTTTAATACCCAAATATTACACGTCCTTTTTGATTATTTCTCCATTTTTAATGGAGCTGCTGAATAAATTAATAGAGTCTTCAAATAAAGTATAATTGTCTAACGAATTGGATGCAAGCATTTCATTAGGAAAATAAAAACGTTGATCACCTTTGGATTCACCAGCAATTGCTCTAACAAGTTCACTCGCACTAGCTAATTCAATCAATTCCCCATCTGGATAGATAAGTTCAATCTGTGTTTTATTCTGCGACTTTTCTGGTTTATAAAAATCATAAGGTAAATCAAAACTCGAGTTAATCGCTGTGTAATATCTTTCGTCAAAGCCAACTTTTTCTACTAGTTCTTGTAACTCAGGTAATAGAATAAAAGTTTCCTTTGAAAATGTTGCTGACTTGAATGGTACACGGTTTAAGAATCGTTTTGATAAATCATTTAAAATGGCATCATCTGATTGACTCCAAAGATGGAAGGCTGTTGTTAACACACCATCATCTAAAGCTAAATAATCCTCTAGGTTAAATTCATGTGACAGAAAAGGAACGAGCAGAGGTGATGCTTTGACAAAGTAATGTTTATTGTCTTGATACAAATCTTGCGCTCGTTGTAGTAAACGATCTAATACCATTTCCATACCACGAGAAACAGGATGAAAGTAAATTTGCATATACATTTGGTATCGACTAACGATATAGTCTTCAACCGCATGCATTCCGCTAACTTTAAAAACAATTCCACTTTTATGCGGTCTGATGACACGTAATATACGAGTTAAATCAAAGGTGCCATATTCTGTACCAGTGAAATAAGCATCTCTTAGTAAGTAATCCATTCTATCAGCATCTATTTGACTTGAAATGAGCTGGACGACTTGCTTATTTGGATAAGTTTTTGCGATGACACTTGCTACTTTTTCTGGAAAATCATCAGATACTTGGCGTAATATTTTGTTGATTTCAGTGTCACTAGATGTGATGATATCAACAGTAAGTTGTTCATGATTTGTTTTAAAGATTGATTCAAATGTGTGGGAGTAAGGCCCGTGTCCTACATCATGTAAAAGGGCTGCACATAACGTGATGAGTCTTTCAGAGTCATCCCAGCCATTTTCACCAAATTCTGCCACATCGTAATTTCTTTTAAAGTAATTACAGATACGACGAGTAATTTCATACACACCAAGTGAATGCCCAAAGCGAGAATGTTCGGCTGTATGGAAAGTTAAAGAAGTCGTTCCAAGTTGTTTGATTCGTCTCAAACGTTGAAATTCTTTTGCATTGATTAATTCTAATATGATGGGGTGTTCCACTTTTATATCATGATGAATAGGGTCTCTAAATACTTTTTCAATCAATTAATTAGTCTCCTTTAAAATAGTCGTGATGCCTTCGTTGCGTTGCTCCATGCGTTTAAACCCTTTATCGTAAGCTTCTTTTAATTCAACAGAGTCTAAAAACATTTCAAATTGTTGTTGTGCCGTTTCATCAAAAACAAATATTTGACTGATTGCTTCTATTATAAGTGATTTTACTCGTTCGACAGATAGCTCTTCTAAAAGTAAGTCGGATAAATTTTTCATTGAGTCAGGATTTACTGGTGGGAAAGGCTCTTTTCCGAAATCTTCTTTTAGTCCTGATAGATAGAATTCTTTCACTAATTCCCCACGTTTTTCTTGATTGCCATTGATACTGATATAAATCATGATACCCAATCCTTTTTTTATACGA
The DNA here is from genome assembly GCF_002026305.1 of Vagococcus martis. Taxonomy (NCBI): domain Bacteria; kingdom Bacillati; phylum Bacillota; class Bacilli; order Lactobacillales; family Enterococcaceae; genus Vagococcus; species Vagococcus martis. The sequence goes on from NZ_MVAB01000001.1 coordinate 2,109,081, forward strand.
CGTTGGGCAATACCAGCAAATTTCTTTTGATTAATACTTAAATCAAATTCACCTGGACAATATGAGTCAGTTACTTCAAAAGATTCTACAGTAGCATCCCATGAAGATAGGGCATTTGCAATAATGTCTTTCATCGTTTCATACCCATGATTAATACTTGTTTGATTAGTAAACTCTTGTGGTAGAATAATCGAAAAATTTAATATTCCTTCATCAGCTACCACAGCTAGACCACCAGAATTTCTGACAACTGGATGATAGTCGTTTTTTCTCACAGATTGTATCGCATCATATAGATGTGTTGCCCTGGTATCTTGCATACCTAAGATTAATTCGTTTGTCATGGTCCAAAAATGAATAATAGGAATTTGGTGTTTTCCTGAATAATCAGCCAATATATCAGTCAATATAAATGGATCATATTTTTTTTCGTTTGTTAATTGAGGTTGTTTAAATAAAACAACAGGTGATTTTGAAGACATAATGTACAACTCCTTTATATACTTCCTTCATTATACCGATTCTCTTGTGAAACGAAAAGGATTTAAGAATAATCACTAAAGTTTGACAAACTACGTGAAAAAGACCAAAATAAATAAAAAAGCAAAGAGGTGGCATGTGTGTCTCAACGAGAAAAAACACCAGTTAATATTTTAGTAAAAACAGAAGTAACCCAAGAAGGTGAATTGAAAGAATTTTTAATCGACGTCAATGGTCACATGGTTGTGATAAATGATGTCCTTTATTTACGATATGAGGAACTATTGGAAGGCATTGACAAACCAGTGCCAGTCACAATCAAGGTGTTACCAGATGGTGATGTGACATTGATTAGGTCTGGAGAAGTGAAAATGAAATTGAACTTTTCTTTTGAAGAAAGAAGAGAAACTACTTATTCAACACCATATGGCATGATGAGTATTTCTACTCTCACTAATCACTTACATATCAGTTTAAAAGATAATCCAACTTCAGGTGATATTGCGATTGATTATGATTTGTTTGCGGGGGAAGAAAAATTAGGAACGTATCATTTAGTTATAAATTTTACCGCTTAATGATATTTTACAAAAATTTTCAATTGCAAAGAAACACTAGTTATTGTATGATAAAGAGTAGACTGTGAAAGGACGTGTGTCAGTTGGAAATTAAAGCTTTTGAGGGCGTAAATAAAGATGAATTATCGATGATTGAAGTTGCACATGCAATTTTAAATCAACGTGGAGACATCATTGATTTTAGTGATTTAGTAAATGAAATCCAAAACTACTTAGAAAAAGCAGATAGTGAAATTCGTGACATTTTGCCGCAATTTTATACAGACTTAAACATTGACGGAAGTTTCATTTCTTTAGGAGATAATCGTTGGGGCTTACGTAGTTGGTATCCAATCGATTCAATTGACGAAGAAGTTTCTGGTGTGGATGAAGATGAAGAAGAAACACCACGTCGTAAAAAACGTAAAAAAGTTAATGCATTTATCGGAATGGACGATGATGCGATTGATTATAACGATGATGATCCAGAAGACTTAGACTTAGTTGATCATGATGAAGATGATGATGAGTTGTATGAAGATGAAGAAGATGAAACAAAAGAAATCAAAGAATACACCACTGATTTATCAGAAATCGGTGCTGACAATGACGTTGATGACGACGTGCCAGAAGGTGTGGAAGAAGATTTAACTATCGTTGAAGAAGATGATTTGTACGAAGACGACGATGAAGACGAAGAAGAATTATAGTAGAAAGAGTATCGTTTGATGCTCTTTTTTGCTTATATATGAAAGAAGAGGAGAATAGTCATGATACATGAAGTAGTGGATGCGATTATTTTTGTACTAAATGCTTTTTCAGTGATCATTCTATTAGTCGGCGTAGCCAAAGCAATTATTGACTTTATTAAAAATGAAGTTGGTGGTGGCACTCGAGAAGAAATTTCAGTTAGAAACAACGGCATAAAACGTTATCTGGGCTCATATATTTTATTAAGTTTAGAAGTGCTTATAGCATCAGATATAATTGAAACCATTCTAAATCCATCGACACAAGATATTGTCATTCTTGGAGGGATAGTTGTGATACGCACAGCTATATCATATTTTTTAGGGAAAGAAATTGAACAAACACATAAGGAGAAAGGGTAAATTAACCCTTTCTTTTTTTGTCGAGCATAAGACTTGAGTTTTAAAATGAAAACCTATACAATTCTAACTATACCAAAATAAAAAAAATTCAAAGGAGAATTGCTATGACAATTGTTAATGACATATACAAAGAATATGAGTTGTTTATTAATGGTGAATGGACAAAAGGTGTTAAGGGTGAGACAATTGACAGTTTTTCACCAGTAAACGGTGAAAAAATTGGAACATTCGTGGATGCAGTGGATGCAGATGTTGATGCAGCAGTAGTAGCTGCTCAACAAGCATTGCCAGCTTGGCGTGATTGGTCACTTGTGGATAGAAGTAATCTATTATTAAAAATTGCAGATGTCATTGATGAGAATATGGAGCATTTAGCCTATGTAGAGTCTATTGATAACGGCAAACCAATTCGTGAGACTAAAACGGTTGATGTGCCACTTAGTGCAGATCATTTTAGATACTTTGCAGGTGTTATTCGTAGTGAGGAAGGATCAGCACAAGCGTTAGATAAAGATACCTTAACACTTATCTTAAGAGAACCAATTGGTGTAGTGGGACAAATTATTCCATGGAATTTTCCAATTCTTATGGCAGCATGGAAATTAGCTCCAGCATTAGCTGCAGGTAATACAATTGTCATCCATCCATCATCTTCAACATCATTAAGTTTACTAGAATTAACTAGATTGATTGGTCCCATGTTACCAAAAGGTGTGTTAAATGTGATAACAGGTAAAGGATCTAAGTCAGGAGATTACATGTTACGACATGAAGGATTTAACAAGTTAGCCTTTACCGGATCAACAGAAGTTGGGTATAAAGTTGCTCGAGCTGCAGCAGATAAATTAATTCCAGCAACACTAGAGCTAGGTGGAAAATCAGCAAATATTTTCTTTGATGATATGCCATTTGAAAAGGCAGTTGAAGGAGCACAACTTGGTATTTTATTTAACCAAGGGCAAGTATGTTGTGCAGGCTCTAGAATTTTTGTTCAAGAGGGAATCTATGACAAATTTGTTTCTGAATTGAAAGAAAAATTTGAAGCTGTCGTGGTTGGAGATGCTTTGGATGAAAATGTCCAAATGGGAGCTCAAGTAAATGAAGGTCAAGTTAATAAAATTTTAGAAGCAGTAGAATTAGGTCGTAAAGAAGGTGCCACGATTTTAACAGGTGGAAAACGTCTTGATGGTGATTTAGGTAAAGGATGTTATGTGGCACCAACATTATTAACTGACGTAACAAATGACATGGAAGTCGCACAAGAAGAAATATTTGGCCCTGTGGCTGTTGTGATCAAGTTTAAAACAATTGATGACGTGATTCAAATGGCAAATGATTCTGAATACGGTTTAGGTGGTGGTGTTTGGACTAAAAATATTAACACAGCTCTTAAAGTGAGTCGTGGTATGGAGACAGGTCGTGTTTGGGTCAATACATATAATCAAATTCCTGCCGGAGCACCATTTGGTGGCTATAAAAAATCTGGTATTGGTCGTGAGACGCATAAAGCTATCCTTGATGCGTATAGTCAATTTAAAAATATTTACATTGACACAAAAGAAGCTGGATTCAATCTTTATTAAAAAAGGACTTTAATAAAATTTTCTGAAAATAACGTCAAAGATTGTGATTTGACTAGCAAAAAAAAGTAAAGAGTGTTAAAATAATGATGTTAGTTAAGTATCACCTATATCAAATAGAGTGATAACAAATAGGAGGAATTTAATTATGGCATTAGTATCAGCAACAGAAATGTTAAAAAAAGCTAAAGAGGGTAAATACGCAGTCGGTGCATTCAATACAAACAACTTAGAATGGACTAAAGCTATCTTACAAGGTGCACAAGAATCTAATTCTCCAGTAATGATTCAAACTTCTATGGGAGCTGCAAAATATATGGGTGGCTACCAAGTATGTTACGATTTAGTTAAAGACTTAATTGACTCAATGGGAATTACAGTTCCAGTAGCATTACACTTAGACCATGGTGAATATGAAGATGCATTAAAATGTATCGAAATTGGTTACACATCTGTAATGTTTGATGGTTCTCACTTACCATTTGAAGAAAACTTAGAAAAAGCAAAAGATGTTGTTGCTAAAGCTCACGCTAAAGGTGTTTCAGTAGAGTGTGAAGTTGGATCAATCGGTGGAGAAGAAGATGGCGTTATTGGTTCTGGTGAATTAGCAGACCCAGCTGAATGTAAAGCAATGTCTGAAACAGGTATTGATTTCTTAGCTGCAGGTATTGGTAACATCCATGGTTCTTATCCAGAAAACTGGGCAGGTTTAAGCTTTGATCGTTTAGCTGAAATTGCTGAAGTTATCGACGGAAAACCAATGGTATTACATGGTGGATCTGGTATTCCATTAGATCAAATCCAAAAAGCAATCTCTTTAGGCGTGTCAAAAATCAACGTTAATACTGAATGTCAAGAAGTATTTGCAGCTGCAACACGTAAATACATTGAAGAAGGTAAAGACTTAGAAGGTAAAGGCTTTGACCCTCGTAAATTATTAGCTCCAGGTACTACTGCAGTAACTGAGTTAGTTAAAGAACGTATCCAATGGTTTGGATCAAACGGTAAAGCATAGTTATAACATAATGATTTTGAAGGAGTGTCTGATTCTATCAGTCACTCTTTTTTGTTTATAAATCTATCAAGTGCTTTTTTTCGTTTATATAGTATGATAGAATACATTTATATATGAATATGGAAACTTATTTAGCTGCTTATTTTAAGCGGCTTTTTTAAAGACTAAAGTGAGGTCAATAATACAAAATGAAAAAATTAGTTATAAATGGTGGAAAAAAATTAAAGGGAACAGTCACAATTAGTGGAGCTAAAAATAGTGCTGTTGCATTAATTCCAGCTGCAATTTTAGCTGACTCACCTGTTATTTTAGAAGGTGTTCCTGATATTAAAGATGTGCATTCATTAAAAGAAATATTAGAACTTATGGGAGTCGAGGTGACATTTGAAAATCACACGATGACAATTGATCCAACTAAAATGGTATCAATTCCGATGCCAAGTGGAAAAATCAATAGCTTGCGAGCATCTTATTATTTTATGGGGGCTTTGCTTGGAAAATTTGGTGAAGGTGTTGTTGGTCTTCCAGGTGGTTGTTATTTAGGACCAAGGCCTATTGATTTACATATCAAAGGATTTGAGTCGCTTGGAGCAACTGTAACAAGTGAACATGGAGCAACTTATTTAAAATCACCAAATGGCTTAGAAGGCACACGTATTTATATGGATATGGTGTCGATTGGTGCAACCATTAATGTGATGTTAGCTGCAGTAAAAGCAAAAGGACGCACTGTGATTGAAAATGCTGCTAGAGAACCTGAAATTATTGATGTGGCAACTCTGCTTAATAATATGGGTGCAAAAATTCGTGGAGCTGGGACAAATGAAATTCGTATTGATGGCGTGGATGAACTAAAAGGATGTCGTCATTCAATTATTCCAGACCGAATTGAAGCCGGAACATACTTAGCGATGGCAGCGGCATGTGGTGACGGTGTTGTCGTACAAAATGTTATTTATGAGCATTTAGAGAGTTTTATTTCCAAATTAGATGAAATGGACGTACCGATGACGATTCGCGAAGATAGTATTGAAGTCCATCCAACCAAACAGTTAAAACCAATTAACGTAACCACTGTACCATATCCAGGATTTGCCACAGATTTACAACAACCAATAACACCTCTATTACTAAAAGCCAATGGAAAAAGTATCGTGACAGATACCATATATGAGCAACGAGTAAATCACATTCCTGAATTAGTTCGAATGGGTGCTGATGCTAGTGTGGAAGGTAAAATGATTGTCTTGAATGGACAAGAAGAGTTAGAGCTTGTTGGGGCAGATGTTACGGCGAGTGATTTACGAGCTGGAGCTTGTTTAGTAACTGCTGGACTGATGGCAAGTGGGACAACACGTATATCTAATGTTGATAATATTTTAAGAGGGTATGATAACATTATTGAAAAATTAACAAATCTAGGTGCTGATATTCGGATGGAAGAAGGCACAGATAAAGAGGGATAATATGCGCGATTATTTAACGATGGGTGAGTTAGAACATAAGACCCTAAAAGAAATTTATGCTTATGCAAAAGATTTTAAAATACCTTATTATAGTCAAATGAATAAAAAAGAATTATCTTTAGCAGTTATTCGTGCACAAGCTGAAAAACAAGGTTTTTTTATGGTGGAAGGTGTCTTAGATATTGTATCGAATGATGGTTATGGCTTTTTAAGGCCGATTAACTATACGCCTAGTAAAGAAGATATCTACATCTCATCTTCGCAAATTAGACGGTTTGGTTTACGTAATGGGGACAAAGTATCAGGAAAAGCAAGACCACCAAAAGAGTCGGAACGTTATTATGGATTAATGCACGTTGAAACAGTTAATGGAAGAAACCCAGAAGATGCAAAACAACGTCCACATTTTCCTGCATTAACAGCTCTTTATCCGGATAGTCAAATTGTTTTAGAAACCACTAAAACAGATCTTTCTACACGAATGATGGACTTATTCGCACCGGTTGGCTTTGGCCAGCGAGGTCTAATTGTTGCACCACCAAAAGCAGGGAAAACAAGTGTCATTAAGGAAATTGCTAACGGTATTTCTAAAAATTATCCAGATGTTGAATTGATTGTGTTATTAATAGACGAACGACCTGAAGAAGTAACGGACATTGAAAGAAGTGTTGATGGAGAAGTAGTTTCTTCTACTTTTGATCAAATGCCTGAAAATCATACACGTGTCGTTGAGTTAGTCCTTGACAGAGCATTAAGGTTAGTTGAGGATAAACGTGATGTTGTGATTTTAATGGATAGTATTACGCGTTTGGCAAGAGCATACAACTTAGTTATACCACCAAGTGGACGCACACTCAGTGGGGGGATTGATCCTGCAGCATTTTATAAACCAAAACGTTTCTTTGGAGCTGCACGAAATATTGAAGAAGGCGGCAGCTTAACTATTCTGGCGACCGCTTTAGTTGATACAGGAAGTCGAATGGATGATGTTATCTATGAAGAATTCAAAGGAACAGGTAATATGGAGCTCCATTTATCTAGGGAATTATCTGAAAGACGAGTGTTCCCAGCGATTGATATCAAACGTTCTGGCACAAGACGTGAAGAATTGTTAATGTCACCTGAACATTTAGAAGAGATATGGAAATTACGCCGTCATATGAAAGGTGATTCAATTAATACAACCAATCAGCTATTGAACTTTTTAAAGAAAACAAAAAATAATACGACATTTTTTGAGTCATTTAGAGATGTTTCTTTTTTAAAAAAATAAATTGCTAAAATAGTTTGAACATGTTAATATAGTATCGTTGTAATAATAACTCTGTTTCAGCAAATGAATCAGGGCAAAGGAGAGAGAAATATGAAACAAGGAATTCATCCAGAATATCATCCAGTAGTATTTATGGACTCACAAACAGGGTTCAAATTCTTATCTGGATCAACTAAAACATCTGAAGAAACTATTGAATGGGAAGATGGAAATACATACCCAGTCATCCGTGTGGAAATTACTTCAGATTCACATCCATTCTATACAGGACGTCAAAAATTTACACAAGCAGACGGACGTGTGGATCGTTTCAACAAAAAATATGGTCTCAAAGACGAAAACGCTGCAGAATAATCTCAGTGTCAAAAAAGGGTTCTGGTATCTTATCAGGACTCTTTTTTTTGTGAAAGGAATGGGAGTATGGAAAATCAACGATTTAGAATTCTTATTTGGATTGAACACAATAATCATGTATTAGTTGCAACCACTAAAACAGGTGAAAAACAGTTATTAGAAGTGACGCCAAATGATGCTGAAACGACTCTTGAAGCCATTGAACGTTACGGGGAAGAAATTCTTGATTTACATTTTGATGTAGTGAATTTTGTTGATTTGATCGAACAAACGACACATGAGCATTTTAATCAAACTGAAACGTTATTTCTATATAGAGCTTCCTTGAAAAAAGATGAGATTTTACCAAAATTGACACATAGCCAGATTATTTATTGGTTACCGATTAATAAGGCAGAAGAAATTGTATCATCTCAACTGATATCTAAAATGACAAAAATATAGAATGACTACATATGATTTATAAATTTATGGTAAAATATAGGTTAATTATAAGGAGAGATAGAGATGGACGAATTACAACAAATTATTATAAAAAACTTACAAGTAGCCCCTCAGATTAAGGCAAAAGAAGAAATCGTGAAACGTGTGCAATTTTTAAAAGACTACATGTTAGCACATCCGTTTTTAAAAACATATGTTTTAGGCATTAGCGGCGGACAAGACTCCACTTTAGCCGGTAAACTTGCACAACTAGCAATCAGTGAATTACGCGAAGAAACGGGTGATACTGATTATAAATTTATTGCCGTTCGTTTGCCTTATGGCGTTCAAAAAGATGAAGATGACGCACAAAAATCATTAAATTTTATTCAACCAGATGAATCATTAGTTATAAATGTAAAATCTAGCGTGGATGCTTTAGTGAAAGAATTAAATGAAGGTTCAACTATCGAGGTGAGTGATTTTAATAAAGGAAATATTAAAGCTCGTCAAAGAATGGTATCGCAATATGCGGTGGCAGGTCAAAGAAGTGGCGCGGTAATTGGGACAGATCATGCCGCTGAAAATCTAACAGGTTTTTTCACCAAATTTGGTGATGGCGCAGCAGATGTTTTACCTTTATTTGGATTAAACAAAAGACAAGGAAAAGCCTTGCTAAAAGAACTGGGTGCTGATAAATCATTGTATGAGAAAATTCCAACAGCTGATTTAGAAGAAAATAAACCAATGATAGCTGATGAAGATGCTTTAGGCGTGACTTATGAGGCAATTGATGATTACTTAGAAGGTAAAGAAGTTAGTGATAAAGATAGAGAAACAATTGAGAGATGGTATAAAAAGTCAGAACATAAACGTCATTTACCGATTACGTTAGGAGACACGTTTTGGGTAAAATAGAATCAAGGGTTCAAAGACGAGTAGAGCAGAAGCAAAAAAAATCATGGCTAAAAAGGATTTTTACTAATCCAATTACCAAAATCTTACTAACTTTAATTATTGTTTACTTAAGTAATTTCTATTTACAACTAAGTCAAAATTCTTGGAGCTTCTCGCTTGCGTGGAAGTTTGCCATGGAGTGGCATGTTGAGAAATTTCTACTAGGGACGCTAGTATTGCTATTTTTAGATATGTTTCTTATTAGTTTAAGCGGGTCGTTTTTAATAGGAAATATCATTTATATCACGAGTATTGGGTTACTGGGTATTGCCAACAGTCAGAAAATGGCATTGAGGATGGAACCTATCTACCCAGATGATTTAAAAATGATTTTTGAGTTTACGATGATGAAAGATATCATTGGAAATACGTATTTCATTTTAGCGTTGATACTGATAGGTCTAGCATTAGCAGGACTAGTCTATGCCTTGTATCGGTCAATTCGTTTAAGCAAGCGTCAACAAATCGTTCGTTTAGTGTGTTTTGCCGTGTCAATCGCAGGGCTATTTTATGCCAGCTTATTTAATCAACCAAACAACCTATTGCGAAAAGAATATAATAAAACAGCTTTATGGATTCCATATAGTCAAAAAATGAATTACTATAATACAGGTTTCATGGGAGGCTTTTTATATAATTTAAAAGTTGAAGCCATGGATGAACCAAAAAATTATTCGAAAGAAACAATCGACAAAATCGTCAAAAAATATGATACAAAAGCAAAAGAGAATAATGCTAAAAAGAAATACAAAGAAAAACCTAATGTGGTCTTTATCATGTCTGAAAGTTTTTCTGATCCTGAAAAGTTAGATGGCATTAAATTAAATAAAAGTCCTATTACTGATTTTAGAAGTGTAGCACGTCAGTCGGTTTATTCTGGTGAGATGTTGTCGCAAAACTATGGTGGTGGGACAGCAAATATCGAATTTGAAGCATTGACAGGAATTTCAATGGGGTTACTTAATTCTCAAATGACGACACCATATACTATGATGTTACCTAAGAAAACGGAATTTCCATCGATTGTATCGAGTTTAAAACAACAGGATTATCAAACGGTGGCTATTCATCCTTACAATACATCAATGTATAAACGTAAAGATGTTTACAATGTTCTTGGTTTTAATGAGTTTTTAGATGAAAATACCATGACTCATAAGGAAAAGTTATCAGATAATGGTTATATTTCAGATGCCTCAGCGTTTAGTGAAGTGCTAGATGTGATGGGTAAATCTGATCAAGCGTCTTTTGTGCACTTAGTAACCATGCAAACACATATGCCTTATAACAATAAATACACAAATTCGCCGTTTACGCAGACAACATCAACGACAAATGCGTCGATTGATAATTACGCATTTGATATTTCTTATACATCAGAAGCGTTGAAACAATTTATTGAAGAAATCAATAAATTAGATAGACAGACGATTGTGGTTTTCTGGGGAGATCATCTACCGTCTATTTACCCAGATGATATTGTTGAAAAAAACAACCCAATTACCACTCATTTAACAGAGTATTTGATATATGATACGTTGTCGAAAGGGATACATAAAGAAGAAGTCATGAGCCCATTTTACTTTTCAAGTTTGATTACTAATTTTTCCCCTGTCGAACAAACAGGATTTAATGCTCTATTACTTGAATTACAGAAAGTATTACCAGCATTTGAAAAACAAATGTATTATGTAAATGGAAAATGGGAAAAAGAAGTATCTTTTACTAAAGAAGAAAGAGAACTCTATGAGGACTATCAGTTAATGGTTTATGATTTGGTTTCAGGTGAAAAGTATGGTCAGAAAATGTTTGATGTCCAATCATAATATGAATTTTTTAATAAAATAGTGAATTAATTGTAGTTTAAAAATTTTCATGATATAATCAGTTAGAATTATTCATAAGGGAGTAACTGGCAGTGCTACATACTGCGATAATGCCACCAATCGAAATCACTGTGTATTTCTGGTATTATCTTAAATAGTGAGACTTATGTATGTAGTTAAGCATACATAAGTCTTTTTTTATTTGACTTATGTATAGCGCGACAAATAAAAGGAGGAAAAAAAATGTCAGATCAAAAAAAGAAGCAGTTGAATGATGCATTTTATGTTGAAGATGAGAATATAGTGCTAGAAAAACTGCAATCAACTCCTAATGGGTTGAGTACTGCTGAAGCAGAAAAACGCCTTAAGGAGTATGGTCATAATCAATTGGATGAAGGGAAGAAAAAAAGTTTATTTAGTAAATTTTTAGACCAATTCAAAGATTTTATGATTATCATTTTACTTGCGGCAGCGGTACTATCATTTTTCATGGGAGACCAAGTTGAAGCGATTATGATTATTGTCGTGGTATTTATTATGGCAATCTTCGGAGTGGTGCAAGAAGCAAAAGCTGAAGAAGCAATTGAAGCATTGAAAGATATGTCAACACCAAATGCTAATGTACGTCGTGATAACACAACGAAAACAGTTAAAAGTACAGATTTAGTACCTGGTGATATTGTGTTGCTAGAAGCTGGAGATGTGATTCCGGCTGATATGCGTTTGATTGAAACAGCGTCGTTAAAAATTGAAGAAGCAGCCTTAACTGGTGAATCCGTTCCAGTTGAAAAAGAAGATGTGGTTTTAGAAAAAGAAGATATCGGTATTGGTGATCGTATCAATATGGCTTATATGAACAGTAATGTCACATATGGTCGTGGTGTTGGTGTGGTAACAGGTACAGGAATGAATACCGAAGTTGGTAAGATTGCTAACATGTTAGCTCAAGCTGACGAAACGAATACACCATTAAAAGAAAACTTAAATAAATTAGGTAAGGTGTTATCTATTGCGATTATTTTCATCTGTATTGTGATGTTTGGAGTGGGAATGTTACGTGGTGGACATGATTGGATGGAAATGTTGTTAACATCTGTATCATTAGCCGTTGCAGCAATTCCAGAAGGATTACCAGCGATTGTAACGATTATTTTAGCCTTAGGAACTCAAAAAATGGCGAAACGTAATGCGTTGGTCAGAAAATTACCAGCTGTTGAAACATTAGGTAGTACAGACATTATCTGTTCTGATAAAACAGGTACATTAACATTAAACCAAATGACAGTGGAAGAAGTGTTTACAAACAATGAATCAATTCGCGATTCAAAAGATATTCCATTAGAAAACACAACCTTAAAAATCATGACATTTTGTAATGATACAAAAATTTCTGACGATGGCACATTAATTGGTGACCCAACAGAAACTGCTTTAATTAAATATGGTGAAGATCGTGGTTATGATATTGCATCAAAATTAAAAGAAGAACCACGTTTAGCCGAAGTACCATTTGATTCTGATAGAAAATTAATGTCGACATTCCATAAATTACCTGACGGTCGCTTCTTTGTAGCTGTAAAAGGTGCGCCTGATGAATTATTGAAACGTTGTACAAACTATGACGTCAATGGCGAAATTAAATCAATGGATAAATCAGAAGAAGACTTGATTTTAAAGACTAATAAACAATTAGCGACACAGGCATTACGTGTACTTGCTATGGCTTATAAAATTGTAGATGAGATTCCAAGTGAATTAACAAGTGAAAATGTTGAAACGGATTTAATCTTCTCAGGTTTAGTCGGGATGATTGACCCAGAACGTAAAGAAGCAGCTGAAGCTGTACGTGTTGCCAAAGAAGCCGGTATTCGTCCAATCATGATTACTGGTGACCATAAAGACACAGCTGAAGCAATCGCTGTGCGTCTTGGTATTTTAAAAGAAGGTCAACATGATGCTGTTATTACTGGTGGCGAATTGAATAATATGTCAGATGAGCAACTAGCTAATTCGATTGAACAATATTCCGTTTACGCTAGAGTGTCACCTGAACATAAAGTACGTATTGTTAAAGCATGGCAAAAAGATGGGAAAGTAGTGGCGATGACAGGTGATGGTGTCAATGATGCACCAGCTCTTAAAACTGCTGATATTGGTATAGGTATGGGTATTACTGGTACGGAAGTATCTAAAGGTGCAAGTGATATGGTCTTAGCTGATGATAACTTCTCCACTATTATCGTTGCCGTTGAAGAAGGGCGTAAAGTCTTCTCAAACATTCAAAAAACAGTTCAATACTTACTTGCTGCAAACTTAGGGGAAGTTTTAACCTTATTTATTGCGACAATGCTCGGTTGGGATACATTATTACCAGTCCATTTATTATGGATTAACGTCGTAACTGATACATTCCCTGCGATTGCATTAGGATTAGAGCCTGCTGAAAAAGGGATCATGAAACACAAACCACGTGGTCGAGATTCAGACTTCTTCTCAGGTGGTGTGATGAGTAGTATCATCTATCAAGGGATTTTAGAAGCTGGATTGACATTAGGTGTATACATGTATGCAATTAATAACCCTGTCCACTCAAGCTATGATGCTATTCATGCAGATGCGTTAACGATGGCTTATGCAACACTTGGTTTAATCCAATTAATCCATGCGTTTAATGTAAAATCTGTGCATGAATCACTATTTAAAGTAGGACCATTCAGAAATAAAATCTTTAACTACGCGATTTTACTTTCATTTGTTTTACTAGCATCTACAATTGTGATACCTGGATTTAATGATTTGTTTAAAGTAGCTCACTTAGATGGCCATCAATGGTTGGCAGTATTAATTGGTTCATTTGCTATTCTACCAATAGTAGAAATTGTTAAATGGGTTCAACGAAAAACGATTTATAAATAGGGCGTTTAAACTATCCATATTTTTTTGGATAGTTTTTTTATTTATGTTGACAAAATAAGAGTATATCTATAATATTGGAGTTAATGTGTTGCAATTTGAAAAAAATATGGCAGCCAATCCTTTAAAAAAATTTTAAAAAAAGGTAAAATAAATAAGAGTTAATGAAAGAAGGGAATATCATTGAAAAAACCAAATGTTGGCCAATATTTGCAAGTTATTAATGCAGTTGTCACAGAATCTGAAAACGTTGGAGAAAAGATGAATCCGTCATATGAAATTGTTCGTAAAGCAATTGATGACAATGAATTATCAGAATTAACTGTTGAGCAACTAACAGAAATAAAAAATCAATTTACTACTGGTACTGAGGCCTATCGAGTAATGGAAAACTCATTACTTCATTTAAAAGCACCTGTGAAAGTATTAGGTATCCATAAAAAACTAGAAAAAGCATTTAAGGATTATGTTGAAGGGTGTCAAGAAATGATTGATTCGATTGATGCTGAGAATGCTAAGGTTGATAGTGAAGCGTTTGATCTATCTGAAGCAAAACAAGATGCGGCAACAGATGGTATTTCATTCTGTATTCAACGCATTACACAGATTATTATGAATAAGTAAAGTAAAAGAGATGAGAGAATCATCTCTTTTTTAAATATAGGTAAAGATTTTTAAAATTAAATTAGTAAACAGACAGATAAAATAATTAATGGTATTCTTATTGTATAACAAGTGTTAGGAGTGGGATGATATGTCAAAAAGAAAATCCTATCCAGGACTGACAGATGAAGAAGTGTTAAATAGAATAGCTAGAGGAGAAGTAAATCAGGCAATTCCTAAGACAACACGTTCACTTAAACAAATTGTGTTTGAAAATAGCTTTACATTATTTAATTTTATTAACTTAGTGATAGCTGGCTTTATCGTATATACAGGTAGTTACAAAAATTTACTTTTTCTTGGGGTCATTATTACAAATACATTAGTTGGAGTATATCAAGAAATTAAAGCAAAAAATAATATTGATCGATTAAGTTTATTAAGTGAATCGAAAGTCAGTGTTATACGAAACTATAAGGTATTAGAGATTCCGCAAAATGAAGTGGTTAAGGATGATTTAATTAACATAAAAAGAGGACAACAAATTGTTGTTGATGGTATAGTGCTGGATACTGAAGGCATGGAGTGTGACGAATCTCAATTGACAGGTGAGTCCGATCCAATCATTAAAACAAATGGTTCAGAAGTCTATTCTGGCAGTTTTATCGTGAGTGGTAGTGGGTTGATGCAAGCTACACATGTTGGAAAAGATAGTTACAGTTATAAACTGAGTATAGAAGCAAAGCAAACAAAAGGCATATATAGTGAATTGATCATGATGATGAATCGCCTGATTCGTCTTCTTACTATGGTAATCATTCCAATTGGTGCCATTCTAATGATTACAAGTCTAACAAGCGGAACGCAATTAAATGAAGCGATACTCGGTAGTACGGCTGCTATTATGGGAATGATTCCAGAAGGATTAATTTTACTTACAACTGTTGCTTTAGCGGTTGGTGTCATAAAGTTAAGTCGTAGGCAGGTTCTTGTTCAAACGATGGGGGCAATCGAAACACTTGCTAGAGTAGATGTGTTGTGCCTTGATAAAACTGGAACGTTGACAAGCGGACAATTAAAAGTGGTTGAATTTGATACAGTTGATGAGAATCATCTATCAAAAGAAACATTTTCAGCAATGATAGGATCGATGGTTAAAGGTCTGGATGAAGATAATGCAACGGGTCTTGCTTTGATGGATTACTTTAATGAAGTAGATGAGCAGTTAATACCATCAAAACAAATTCCGTTTTCTTCTGCTAGAAAATGGAGTGCGATTACGTTTAAAAATGATTATACTTATTTCATGGGAGCACCTGAATATTTATTTGATGATTTTTCAGAAGCTCAAACAGCTAAAATGTCTGAAGCGTTTAGCCATGGATTACGTATCATTGCCATTACACGCAGTCAGGTTGATGAAGCAACAACAGTCTTACCAAATGATTTAGAGTTATTAGGGTTTATTTATTTGGAAGATGAGATCAGACCAGAAGCACCGCAAACACTTGAGTATTTTAAACAAGAAAAAGTAGATATTTGCATCATTTCTGGTGATCACCCTGAAACAGTAGCACAAATTGCGAAGCGATCGGGTGTGTCACATGATGAGGAATCAATTGATATGAGTAAAATACCTGATGATAAAATTCCGGAAGTAGTGAAGACTCACCGCATTTTTGGGCGAGTGTCACCAGAACAAAAGAAAAAACTCGTTACAGCACTCCAAGATGACCATCATGTTGTGGGAATGACAGGAGACGGTGTGAATGATATTTTAGCATTGAAACAAGCTGATTGTAGCATTGTTATGGCTAATGGTAGTGACGCAGCTAAGGGAATTGCTGATTTTGTTTTATTAGACTCTAATTTTGACTCCATGATTGATGTGGTGTTGGAGGGAAGACAAGTTATTAACAATATTCAACGTGTGTCATCTCTTTACTTAACTAAAACAGTTTACTCATTATTTTTAGCTGCTATTTTTATTTTTGTGAGTTCACCTTATCCGTTTCAACCAATCCAATTGAGTCCAATAAATGCCTTAACAGTCGGAATTCCGTCATTTTTCTTAGCGTTGCGACCAAATACACAACCAATTAAAGGAATGTTTTTAAAGAATGTTTTTGAACCGCCTTTAGCAAGTGGCTTGACTGTGGTTATCACAACATTACTTATTGAGGTGTTTGGAAATGTACTCGGTTGGAGTTATGAAGAAAAATCAACCGTGACAGTCTTATTAGCCGGGTTTATTGGTTTTATTGTTTTAAGAGAAATTTCAAAACCTCTTACTACGAAGATTAATGTACTTTTAAGTGCTTTGTTATTATTTTTCTTGTGTCTTTTTACTTTTTTTGATAGAATTTTTTCGTTAGTTAATTTATATAATATAAAATTAGCTATTGTGTATATACCATTAATGTTGCTAGCGATTCTAATATTCTATACAATTCGATGGCTTGTAAAAAAAATATTTAGAGAGTAAGTTAACACAAAATTCATACTTTATTATAAAAAAAAATGTATTTTACTTGTAATATATATTTATAGTATAAGAATTAGTTTAATATGGGAGGGTAAAATGAAAAAAATGGTCATAGGTAGTGTACTACTTGGTAGTGTATTTGTGATGTCTGGATGTACGTCAGGCTTAAATACATCGGCAAGTGAAGGTCAAACTACTAAACGCACAGGTGAAATTTCAACGTCTACTACGAATGAGATAAACTATGAAAGTAATCCTATTTTTGAGGGTAGATTAATCGGTGATCCAGTGATAGATAAGAATTCGGTTATTCTATCGTTTGAGTCAGTTGATGCGGTAAATGACCCTGAATCGATCCATGACGTGTTAGATTCAAACGGTGTAGTATTGAATGTTGATAAAACAATCTTTGATAAAACAAAACACAAAGAGAAGTTTAAACAAGGCGCATTAGTAGAATTTACGTTGACCAAAACACCTGCATTGACATATTCGATACCACCCCAAGTCCCTGGAGACTCAATTAAATCAGTACAAATTAAGGATAATTAATATCAAAAAGCATTTGGCAAGTCATGTCAATGCTTTTTTTATGTTTCGTAATGTAAATCAAAATGTTACAATAATAAAATGACACAAGTGAAATGAGGGAATATAGGTGACAGAGTATTTAAACGTTGGGAAAATTGTTAACACACAAGGAATTAAAGGTGAAGTTCGGGTGATTTCTCAAACAGATTTTCCTGAAAAGCGATATAAAAAAGGAACCGTCTTATATCTCTTTCAAGAAGGAAAAGACGTAGTAGAACTAACAATAAAATCACATAGAAAGCATAAAAACTTTGATATCGTGAGCTTTGAAAATCATCCTAATATTAATGATGTTGAAAAGTATCGAGATGGTATTTTAAAAGTTAAAAAAGACGAAGTAGGCCAGTTAGAAGAAAATGCCTTTTATTATCACGAAATAATCGGGTGTGAAGTGGTAGATGAAACAGGTAAACTCTTAGGGACAGTAAAAGAAATTCTATCTCCTGGAGCTAATGATGTATGGGTAGTAAAACACAAAGAACATGGTAAAAAAGATATACTTTTACCTTACATTGAGTCAGTCGTGTTAGACGTTAATGTCACAGATAAAAAGATTACGGTTGAAATTCCAGAAGGGTTGATTGACGATGAGAATTGATGTTTTGACTCTTTTTCCAAGAATGTTTGAAGGCCCACTAACAGAATCGATTTTAGGAAAAGCGATTGATAAAGAGTTATTGAATGTTTATGTTAGAAATTTTCGTGATTTTTCTACCAACAAACATCAACAAGTAGACGACTACCCTTATGGCGGTGGAGCTGGAATGTTACTTAAAGTCCAACCAATTCATGATGCTTTAACATTTATTAAAGAAGATGCACAGACTCAGCCACGCGTCATTTTACTAGACCCAGCAGGAAAACCATTTAATCAACAGATGGCAGAAGAGTTTTCCAAAGAAGAACATTTGGTGTTTATTTGTGGTCATTATGAAGGATATGATGAAAGAATTCGTTCGTTAGTAACAGATGAAGTATCACTTGGAGACTACGTATTAACAGGTGGCGAGCTTGGTGCGATGGTGATGATTGATTCAACAGTCAGATTGTTACCTGAAGTTTTAGGTAATGATGAGTCTGCTAAAACAGATTCGCACTCAACCGGACTGTTAGAACATCCGCAATATACACGACCGGCAAATTATGAAGGAATGGAAGTCCCTCATGTTCTGACAAATGGGAACCACAAATTAATTGAAGAATGGCAGTTAAAAGAGTCGTTAAGACGAACTTTTTTAAGACGACCAGATATGTTAGAATCACTTGACATGACGAAAGAAATGGAAAGATTACTTGAAGAAGTGAAAAAGGAAGAAAAAAGTATTTAGCCACTTTACTGAAAAGAGTAATTATGCTATTATAATTTAGTGAGTCAAATGGCTCATCTATTACAACATTCCGCTGTGCTAAATGCATATGAGTGTTTAGAATAAGGAGAATGTGGACATGAATCCATTAATAGAAGAAATTACAAAAGAACAATTACGCTCTGATATCCCAGCTTTTAGACCTGGTGACACTGTACGTGTACATGCTAAAGTTGTTGAGGGTACTCGTGAACGTATCCAGTTATTTGAAGGTGTTGTAATCAAACGCCGTGGAGCTGGAATTAGCGAAACTTACACTGTACGTAAAATTTCTAATGGTGTTGGTGTGGAACGTACTTTCCCAATCCATACACCACGTGTTGCTCAAATCGAAGTAATCCGTTATGGTAAAGTTCGTCGTGCGAAACTTTATTACATCCGTGCATTACATGGTAAAGCAGCAAGAATTAAAGAAATCCGTCGTTAATCATTTATTAACAGGTGAAGGCTCTATGAAAATAGGGTCTTTTTTTGTATCATTTATATATCAACTCCTTTTTTGAAAATATCATAAATCATAAGAAGAAAAGAAAACCTATCGTACTCGTTTAAATCATGATTATTATGTCGTTTAAAATCTAAATATGATCATATAGTTTTCTCTAAATTTATATAAACTATTATTCTATTAGGATGATAACAGTATTTAACTATGTTATGATATGAAGCAAGAATGCAAAAACAGGAGGTTTATTATGCGAGAGATTATATCACTGGAACCTGTAGAGGAGTTAGTCGTCGAAAGAAATTTGGTACCAGTTGCACTAACAGATGAAACCATGGATGAACGACTTGAAAAAGTAATCAGTAGAATGATAGAGGAAAACTTGGATGCATTAGCCATTTATTGTGATTTAGAACATGGTGGCAATTTTGAATACTTAACAGGCTTTATTACACGTTTTGAAGAAGGATTGCTCGTATTACACAAAAATAAAGATGCCTATTTAATATTAGGTAACGAAAATCTAAATAAAGCATCTAAATCACGTATCAAAGCTAAAGGAATCCATATGCCACATTTATCACTTGCAAATCAACCAATGGATGATGATAAACCAGTTGTAGATTACTTTGAAGAAGCTGGGCTAACAAGTGATATGCAAGTTGGTGTAGTTGGATGGAAATTATTTACTAGTCAATATGGTAATGACAAAACTTATTTTGATTTACCTAATTTTTTAGTTGATGGCCTAAAAGATGTTGTTGGAGAAAACAATCTATCGAATCAAACAGGTCTTTTTATTAATAGTGACACTGGAGCAAGAGTGACAAATAATAGTAATGAAGTTGCGCATTACGAATTTTGGGCACAATTATCTAGTCAAAGTATGTCGAAAGGATTGCAAAAATTTGATGTCGGTGTATCAGAAATGGAAATTGGAGATGTTATGCAAGAAAAAGGTCAGCCAAGAAGTGTCGTGACCATTGCAGCAACAGGCGAACGTTTTGTCAAAGCAAACATGTATCCAACAGATAAAAAAGTGACATTGGGTGATCCGGTATCGATGACAGTTGGCTATAAAGGTGGATTAACCTCAAGAGCAGGGTATGCTGTTGAAAAATCCAGTCAACTTCCAAAAGGGCAAGAGGATTATTTAGATGCTTTAGCTAAACCTTATTTTAATGCTATTGCGACATGGCTTGAGACAATAAAAATCGGGATGACCGGCCAAGAGATGTATGATGTAATAGAAAAAGTGTTACCGCAAGAAAAATACGGATGGCATCTAAATCCAGGTCATTTATTTGCGGATGAGGAATGGCTATCTTCACCAATTTATCCTAACTCTAATATCCAGCTAAAAAGCGGGATGATGTTTCAAACTGATATTATCCCTTCTCTTTCAGGTTATGCTGGGACAAGTTGTGAGAGTGGAATTTTATTAGCCAATAAAGAACTACAAGAAGATATCAAAAAAAACTATCCAGAAATGTATGATAATTTTATGAAACGAAGAGAATTTATTAAAACACAACTAAATATTGATATTAGTGAAGATATATTACCTATGACAGATACAGTGGCTTATTATCGACCATTTTTCTTAGATAAAAAGCAGGCATTAAAACGAAACAAATAAAAAAATCATTATTTATTCCTATTATATTTTTATAATAGGAATTTTTTTTCGTTATAGTGGTACAGATACCTTGTTTGAAAGAAGGAACGAATCATGGATTCACAAACTAACTTTGATGATATCGTGCAAGTCTGTCTGCTTTATGGCAAAATTTTACAAGAGAGCAATGCGACGAGTGATATGATAAATGGAAATATACAAAAAATAATTCACCATCTAAACGTAGAAAATGATGAAATATCAACATTTAATGCTGAAACGAGCTTTGTTATTATTAATCGTCATGATAATACAGTAAAGATGATTCCAGTTGAACGTTCTGGATATAACTTTGAAAAAATACTTCGGGTAGAAAGGGTACTAGATGATTTTTTGGCTAATAAACTAGATACCCAATCTTTTCTAAATGAATTAAGAGTGATTAATAATAAAACCTATTCTTTCCCAAAACGCATAAGAATCATTAGTGCAGCCCTTGTTTGTGGTGGGATGAATGTCATTATGAATGGCTTGAATTGGAATTTTTTGACGACGTTTTTCTTAGGCATGATTGGTTACTGGTTGTATTTAAAAATTAAAGAAACAACAAAAATTAATATCTTTGCGATTTTGTCTTATTCAACCATTATTTGCTTTTTGATTGTTGGTTTAGTCAAGCTTCATATTGTTGTAGAGCCGTATTCGATTTTATTTAGTTGTATCATGCCATTATTACCAGGCACGACATTTGTTAATGCGATTCGTGCCATGATGGATGGTAATTATTTAACAGGCATGATTCAGTCGATGGATGCCTTTAGTACGGCTTTGATGTTAGGTTTACCTGTAGCGATTATATTTTCAAGTGTGTTATAAGGAGATGATTGAATGCTGATTAAATTATTTTTTAGTTTTGTCGCCGGATGTGCGATTGCGATTCTTTATAATATAGAAAAAGATTACACATTGCTATGTGGGTTGTCAGGGATGTTTACGTGGTTCATCTACTATATTTGTACAAAATTGTCCTTTAGTGAGGCGATGTCTTCATTAATAGCGTTGCTAGCGTTAATCTTTCTTTCTCATCTTTTAAGTAAATGGAAAAATGTCTCCAGTCTGGTTTTTAATATGCCAGGAATTATGCCGATAGTCCCTGGAGGATTACTATTTAAAACGTTTAATAATTTAACTGAGAAGCACTATGAAGTAGCGCTACATTACGGATTTCAAGCATGCTTAGTAGGGGGTGCGATTGCGATAGGATTTATTATCAATGAAGCGGTATCTAAAATTTTATTGGCCGCTAAAATAAAAATCGAGGAAGAACCATTTATTAACAAAAAAAATAAATCATCTTAAGAAGTAAAACGGTATCAAATGATAGTCACTTGTAACTTTAAATGTTAGAATGGATAAGATGAGTATTTAAAGTAAGGAAGTGAATAAATGGTTCAAGTTAAAGATATTGTGAATCAACTACATTTGGATGTCTATTCAGGTGATGACTTTTTAAATCGTACTATAGCATCTAGTGAAATATCTAGACCGGGATTGGAATTAACAGGGTACTTTAATTATTATCCGTATGACCGAATCCAAGTTCTAGGGATGAAAGAAATTACCTTTATAGAAAAAATGACATCTGCTGAAAAATCGATGATTTTTAAAAAATTATGCAATGAAGACACACCTTGTTTTGTCATTGCACGAGGTCTAAGCATACCCGAAGAATTAGTTAATGCAGCAAATAAGAAAGAAATACCAATTATACAGTCGACAATTTCTACCTCACGATTGTCTGGGATGATTTCAAATTTCTTAGAAAGTCAATTAGCAGAACGTGTATCGATTCATGGCGTGCTTGTTGAAGTCTATGGATTAGGTGTATTAATTCAAGGAAGTAGTGGTATTGGAAAAAGTGAAACCGGTCTTGAATTAATTAAAAAAGGGCATCGCTTGATTGCAGATGATCGTGTCGATATTTACCGTCAAGATGAACGAACAGTCATAGGTGAGTCACCAAAAATTTTAGAGCATTTAATGGAAATTCGTGGTGTTGGTATTATTGATGTGATGAATTTATTTGGAGCAAGTGCTGTGAGAAATCATGCTCATATCTCACTCGTTGTCAACTTACAAGACTGGAGTGTCGACAACACATTCGACAGGTTAGGATCTGGTACAGAATCAATTGATTTAGCTCATGTTCCAGTACCAAAAATTACGATTCCAGTTTCCAATGGACGTAACGTTGCGACAATCATTGAAGTCGCTGCGATGAACTTTAGAGCTAAAACAATGGGGTATGATGCGACGAAAAAATTTGAAAATAATTTAGCACAATTAATTGCTGAAAATTCTGAGAGTGATAAGGAGTTTGATAAATGATTGCAGCGATAAATCCGACAGCTTTTCATATTTTTGGTATAGGCATTCAGTGGTATGCGGTTATCATCGTGTCAGGAATAGTCCTTGTGTCATGGTTGGCAACCAAAGAGGCTGTTAAAGTTGGATTAAAAGAAGATGATGTCATAGATATGATGTTATGGGCGTTACCTATTTCGATTATCGGGGCAAGGCTATACTATGTTATATTTGAGTGGCAATATTACGCACAGAATCCTATCGAAATTTTTGCGATACGAAATGGTGGGCTTGCAATATATGGTGGATTAATTGCCGGTGGATTGGTACTGTATTTTTACACACGACATCATTTCATTAATACATGGACATTTTTAGATATTGCAGCACCAAGTGTGTTGTTAGCACAAGCAATCGGGAGATGGGGAAACTTCATGAATCATGAAGCCTTTGGAGAAATTACAACCAAAGCGTTCCTTATGAAACTTCATCTACCTAATTTTATTATTGAAAACATGTATATTGATGGGGCGTATAGACAGCCAACGTTTCTATATGAAAGTTCATGGAACGTATTAGGATTTATTATGATAATTTTACTAAGACGAAAAGAACATTTCTTTAAGCAAGGTGAAATAGCTTTAACATATGTTTTATGGTATTCATTTGGGCGTTTCTTCATTGAAGGAATGAGAACAGACAGTTTGATGTTCTTTGGTGGCTTGAGAGTGTCACAAATATTATCTGCTGTTTTATTCTTTGGAGCATTAGCTATTATGATTATTAGACGTCGTAATAAAGAGTTACCATACTATAATCGCTCGTATAGTATTAAATAAGAAGTAAGATGTGAGGCGTTTTCGTCTCTTATCTTACTTCTTTTAGTAACCTATGATAAAATAAGGTTACCAATGTTTTTTTAAAGGAGACAATTAATTTTATGAAACAAAAAATTGCTGTTTTAGGAGCAGGCTCATGGGGCACCGCTCTAGCTATGGTTCTCGTAGAAAATGGTCATGATGTGACGATTTGGGGAAATAAAGAAACGCAAATAAATGAAATAAATGAGAAGCACACAAATACGCATTACTTAAAGGAAATAACGTTACCAACGGAATTAGTGGCAACAATTAATTTAGAAGAAGCGATTAAAGACGCTGATGCTGTATTATTTGTTGTGCCGACAAAAGCGATGCGAGATGTATCGAAACAATTTAATGAAGTTTGTCAAAATAAACCAATTGTCATCCATGCAAGTAAAGGCTTAGAGCAAGACACACATAAACGTATTACTGAAGTACTTGAAGAAGAAATTTCTCCAAGTCATCGTGAAGCGATTGTAGTATTGTCTGGGCCAAGTCATGCTGAAGAAGTGGCTGTAAAAGATGTGACAACAATTACGGCAGCATCAAGCTCAATGGAAGCTGCTGAATACGTTCAAAAGTTATTTTCAAATGATTATTTTAGAGTATATACCAACAGTGATGTGATTGGTGTCGAGATGGGCGCTGCGTTAAAAAATATTATTGCGCTTGGATCTGGTGCTTTAAAAGGGTTAGATTATGGCGATAATGCACGTGCGGCTATTATGACACGTGGATTAGCTGAAATTAGTCGATTAGGTGTGGCAATGGGGGCGAACCCGTTAACATTTATCGGCTTAAGTGGTGTCGGTGATTTAGCTGTAACGTGTGCTAGTGAACACTCTCGTAACTTTAGAGCAGGTTACTTGTTAGGGAAGGGTAACTCTTTAGATGATGTGTTAGATAATATGGGCATGATCGTTGAAGGGGTTTATACGACAAAAGCGGCGTATGAACTAGCGCAAGAAAGACAAATTGAAATGCCAATTACTGAAGCGATTTATGATGTTATTTATAACCATAAAGATGTGTCATCAACAGTTAAAAATATTATGCTTAGAGAACATAAATCTGAGCAGGAATTATAAAGGAGATAGTAAACAATGGTTAAAGTTAAAAAGGCTGTTATTCCAGCAGCAGGGTTAGGAACGCGTTTTTTACCAGCAACAAAAGCAATGGCAAAAGAGATGTTACCAATTGTCGATAAACCAACGATTCAATTTATCGTAGAAGAAGCACTTGCTTCAGGGATTGAAGATATTTTAATCGTCACAGGCAAAGCAAAACGCCCAATCGAAGATCATTTTGATTCAAACTTAGAACTTGAAACAAACTTAAAAGAAAAGGGTAAATTAGAGTTATTAGAGCTTGTTGAAGAAACAACTGGTCTAAACTTACACTTTATTCGTCAATCACATCCTTTAGGGTTAGGTCATGCTGTCTTGCAAGCAAAATCATTTGTAGGCAATGAGCCATTTGTCGTGATGCTAGGTGATGATATTATGGAAGATGATATTCCTTTAACAAAACAATTAATCAATGACTATGATGCGACTCACGCTTCGACACTTGCTGTGATGGAAGTACCAAAAGAAGATGTGTCAAAATATGGCATCATTAACCCAGGTGGTGAAGTAGCTAAAAACTTGTTCAATGTCAAAAATTTTGTAGAAAAACCACCAGTAGAAAAAGCACCAAGTAATATGGCGATTATCGGTCGTTATCTATTAACGCCAGAAATTTTCCAAGTTCTTGAAGAACAAGAACCAGGAGCTGGAGGAGAAATCCAATTAACAGACGCGATTGATACATTAAATAAAACACAACGCGTATTTGCACATAACTTTACCGGAATTCGTTATGATGTTGGTGATAAATTCGGTTATATGAAAACAAGTATTGAATATGGTTTGAAACATCCTCAGATTAAAGATGATTTAGCCCAACTTATTTTAGATTTGAGTGAAGACATCAAAAAAGAAAAAGGCATCACAACAAAAAAAACTGAGAGCAAAAAAACTGAGAAGGAATAATTCCCTTCTCTTTTTCTTGTTTAAAGGAGATTATCATGGAAATAAATAAAGCAATTTTGCACATTATTGATAAAGATTCGGGGCAATTGATTTGTTCACAAGCTGAACTTGACTTACGAGAATTTCATGTGAGTCAGTATATGGAAACTATTTTAAAAAGACTTGATAAAGGGGAATACAAGCATGGGATATTGTCAGAAGACAATGAGATTGTTCCTTTTATTAAAGAAGTGCAAACAGATTTTATTAAGGCAACACAAGATATTGCACAATCGATGTTTGATGTGTTAGCTATTAGTGAGGATGCGCCAAGTGGGGATGTGTTGTTTTTAGATACGCAAGATTCAGAGGACAATCATTCGTTAGTGGTGATTAAATTTAACTATAAGCCACAGTTTACTCATCACGTAACTTATGTAGATGATGTGATGCAAAACAACATCATTTTAAATCGAACAGTGTTTCCTTCAGTAACCCAGAAAATAGATGAGTGTTTTATTGTTAATTTGAATGATTTAGCCACACGAGTGATTGAAAAACGCTACATGTTTGAAGGTGAGAAACGCTTCTACTTTACAGAACGATTACTACAGCTTGATCCACTTCCAACTGTTAGTGAGAAGTTGAAAATTGTTAAAAAGGCAGTTAAACAAGTCGCAAAACGCTACAACGAAGAAGAATATGTCAGCATGAGCCAAGCACAACAAGCTATTTTTGAAAGTATCGAATCTGATGGAATCATTGACACACAAAAAGTGGCAGATGTTGTGTTTAAAGACAACATTTCTGCCAAAGAAGAGTATCAAGAAATTATTGAGAAAACCAAATTCACAGAAGACATTCCAGAAAATATTGTGAAATATGAAAAAAAATACAGTAAACAAAAGTTTAAATTAGCAAATGGGATTGAATTATCCATCCCAAGTGATGTGTTTAACGACCCAAACATGGTTGAATTTATTAATAATCCTGATGGAACCGTATCAGTAATGATAAAAAATATTGAAGAAATCATTAGTAAGTTTTAGTGTGTAAAATGTTTGTCTAAAAACGTCGCCATTGTTTCCATTGTTTCTATTGTTAAAATATGTGGTTCATCAACCCCTGTGTCAAAGACCATTTGTTGTCCAAAAGGTTTATGTCGATAGGTTTCAAAAAAATCGTGACTTGCATGGTATGGTATTTTTTCATCTTTTGTTCCATGCCAAAAATAGATTGGGCGGTCTGCCATTTTTTCTGGTTGAGTATTCAAATCATAGTGTTTTGTCCATGACAAACTATCTTCTAAATCTGGTGGCAACGGGATATTTCTTTGATTACTGTGAAATACTAATCGGTCAATAAATCCTTGATAATCAGGTGTTCCCATTAAGATTGCAGCAGATGTGATATCGGGATGCTTGGTTAGTAATCCAGCACTTGTCATGCCACCCATGGAAAAACCAGCAACAGAAAGTTGGTTATTTAGAACGAATTGTTTTTTATATAAATAATCTTTAATTAGATTAAACTCAATTAAATTATGTTGAATACTAGACCAAAATGCAAATGATGGAATTTTTGAACGATTTTCGACACGTCTTGAGCCATGATACATTGCATCAGGTACAATTACCCGATTATTTAGTTGTGCAAGTTTTCTCGCAGGAGTTAAAGCAAGTTCTTTTGAGGTTTGCCACCCGTGATAAAATACGATGCACGGAAGTTCGTCATATTGATAATTATCAGGAACTACCTCAAGAACTGGAATATGTTCTATCATTCTCTCTTTCGTAATAGTTTTCATAAACATCACTCCTTTTTGTTAAGGGTATCTGTATTTTAGAAAGAATGCAATTTATAAAACTGACAAAAAATAAGGACCAAGTATATAAACTACTTCGTCCTTATTTTTTAAAAACTACCGCTACCTCCACCGTGACTTGTTCCGCTGCCACCCATGTGAGTACTTGACCCATTGCTTGGTGGTGGTTTTGGTATGTGTCTTGTTGTGGTAACGTCAAATACTTTGTTAGTACGTGATTCTGTCAATTCTAGCTGACTCATTTCATAATATGGATAACGATATGTTGCTTTTTTTAGTAGATAATTTCTAGAAATATAAAAATAAAACCCAAGAGCTGACGCAATACCGGCAATACTAGCGATAATAATGGTCACAAACGTAAAAGAAGATTTATCACGAGAAACACGATGTGAATTAGCAGCAGGACCTTGTTGTACGTAGCTTTCTGATTTAGCTAAAACATTTTCTATGGCATCGTAGTAACGACCATCTGCCATATCGCTTGTTGAACTCTCAATAATGTTATCAATACGATTGTCATTGAGTATGTCAATCATACTTCCCGTAGTGGAGATGTGAAATTTACGATGCTCCATGTCGATTAAAAACAGCATACCATTTTTATCATCGCCAAGCCCAAAGCCATTATCATCATAGTAATCATCAGCATATTCTTCCCATGTTTTACCTTTAGTATCATTTGTTGAAACAAAAACAAAATCTTGGTTAGTTTGTTCTTTAAAAGACGTAATCGCTTGTTCAAGCGAATTTTTTTCATCAGAAGAAAGTAACCCAGCGTCATCAAATACACGGGTACTTGCTTCAGCAAAAACAGTCAGAGATGAAAAAGACAGTCCCAAAAGAATCAATGTGAAGAGGTATAGTAAGATAACTCGCTTCTTTAAAATAGTAAATACCCCCCAACTAAAATAAGTAAAGTAACCAAAACACCAATTGAAATAGAAGTGCCGATTAATTTAGGTTTATTTAAAGGTAATTTCCCACTAGTTTTACCTGTCACACCATTCATCGCATAATAAAACGGTTCATCGCTCGTTTCTGATTGATATGTTACTACCCAAACAGGTAAAAGGAGGTATTTATTTGATTGATTGATGATTTGACTATCATGGTAAGTAGTAGAAATGGTCGTAAATCCTTGCATTTCGTTTTCTAAAATATTTTGTGTGTAGTGTGATAACTCACCTGTTAAAGAAGGCTCGATGTCAGAAAACTCAAGATCACGTTTTTCAGCCTGAAAACCAGATAGATATTTTGAATCAAAATTTGTCACATCCGTGAGTGGAAAAGGTTGAACAGACTCAATCATCAATTGTTTAGTGTTCTTTTGTAACGCGTTTTTGATTAAATCTCTAAATTCGATTTTTCCACCGCGTGTTAGTTTATATTTTCTTGTACGAGTGTACTCTGTTTCACCAACACGCCAAACAGTGATTTTTGTTCCAGTTGCATCGACACGTCCTTTTGTAGTGGCATCTGTTTTCCAGTAAGGGAAATAAATGCCAGTGATTTTTTCAATTTGAGACTCGTCAAAAAAATCTTCTGGAATGAATTTTTTTGATTTTGCCCAAGATAAAAATTGCTCTTTAGCTTCATCTTCTGAAATTTTAAAAGGTAGAATATTGTTTGGTAAAAATTCACCACTCACTCTATCTTTCAAGACAACAGGATTATGACAATAATAACAAAATGTTGCAGCCGTTGTATCATCGGTGACTATTTCAGCTCCACAAGAAGGGCAATCATATAGATTAAATAGCTCGCTACTTGTGTGAGTTAAATTTTCAGCTGATTTTTTTTGTGCTGTAGCATCTAGATCTTGCTCATTAAAAACACTTAAACAATATTCACAATGGAATGTTTGATTGCTTGGATCAAATAAAAGAGGACCATCGCAATTTGGACATTTATGAGATATTACATCAGACATAAGCTAACCTCATTTCTTATTATAAAGGCAAGCCTTGGAAAGGAGCCCCACATTCTGGACAGAATTTTGGCATTTGAGTTGTGATTGTCACAACATGATGGCAGTTGGCACATTTCATTTGAATGCCTGAAGATGCTTGTTCAACTGGTTTAGCTTGCCCGCATTCAGAGCAGAATTTCCCAGTGTTTTCTGTTTGATCGTTTGGACAAGTCCAAGTGTCATTATTTGTTTGTTTGGCCTGTTGCTGTTGCATTTGTTCTTGATTTCCTTTAGAACTTTGGCTTAAATAATCACCCGTTGCATTCATTCCCATGCCGACACCCATAAAACCATTGACGCTGCCGTTAGGATTACTACCAGCATCTTGTAAACCTTGTGCCACTGAACCTTGAACAAACCCTTCGCGAATAGATGCATCAGATAACATGGCACCTTTGTTTCTCATATTGATGAGTTCTTGTGAGTCATCTGTATAAGAAATACTTGCGACACCTACACTGACAACTTCCATTCCACGAAGTTTAGTCCACTCTTCATCAAGGGCAGACGCCATGAATTTACTTAGTTCCATACTTTTTGATGGAACGTATGAAATTCGTTCACCCATCATAGACATTTGATTGATTGAAGTTTGTAGGGCGGATAAGAATTCAGATAAAAATTGATCATTGATATCAGAAATGGATACATGATTTTTATTCTTAGGTAACACATTTTTATAGAATAAAATAGGATCTACCACTTTGACAGAATAAGTTCCATGAGCACGTAAAAAGAGTTCTGCATTATAAAAATTATCAAAATAATTTAAAGGACTAGGTGTGCCAAATTTGATGCCTTTAATTTCTTGTAGATTAATGTAAATAACTTGCTGTGTTTGAGGTGGTAGGCCGCCAAACTTGAAACGATTAAAAGATTCTTCAATCGCCCCTTTTAAATTACCAGTAAACATTGAGGGAGCACTAGCATTATTCACTGTGTAGTAGCCTTCCTCAGCGGTAAAATCGATAATTTTTCCACCATCAACTAATAGCATCATAGTGTTTGGGTATACATAGACAACAGAACCATCTGTAATAAATCCATCTGTGCCTTTTTTATTTCCTTGACGTTTACTATCTTTTCTAACTGGAACACCTGTTGTCATAACAGTGTCATCACTTAAATTATATGGCTCAATGACTTCTAACCATTGATCAGCTAAGCCACCGCCAACAGAGTTTACTGCCGCTTTTATTAATCCCATAATTGTCCCTACTTTCGTTTAAAATACTTGATTTAGATAAGTTTACCATAGTTAAAAATCAGCGACAATCGGCCAAAAGAATGATTTATATATTTGCGTTCACCTATTTAAGACATAGCTAGAAATTTTTGTGATTTTAACTTATAATAGAGAAGATTGAAATTAGAGGGGAGTGTTTATGTGGCATATCAAGCATTGTATCGTGAGTGGCGACCACAGACATTTGATGACTTAGTTGGTCAAGGAATTATCACACAAACGTTAAAACATGCCATTATGCAACAAAAAGTGTCACATGCGTACCTCTTTACTGGCCCAAGAGGAACAGGGAAAACCAGTGCGGCAAAAATTTTTGCAAAAGCAATTAACTGTCAGCATTCAGTTAATGGTGAACCGTGTAATGAGTGTGACAATTGTATCGGTATTACAAATGGTCGAATCAATGATGTATTAGAAATTGATGCGGCGAGTAATAACGGGGTAGAAGAAATTCGTGATATAAGAGATAAAGTAAAATATGCCCCAACACAAGTTCCGTATAAAATCTACATCATAGATGAGGTGCATATGTTATCTACAGGTGCATTCAATGCGTTACTAAAAACACTTGAAGAACCACCTGAGCACGTTATTTTTATATTAGCGACAACTGAACCTCACAAAATACCTGCGACCATTATCTCAAGAACACAACGATTTGATTTTAAACGCATTAATACGAGAGATATTGAAAATAGATTAGCTTTTATTTTAAAGGAAAAAGAAATCAGCTTTGATGAACAGGTCCTAAAAATAGTCGCACGTTCTGCTGAAGGCGGTATGAGGGATGCGTTAAGTATTTTAGATCAGCTTATTTCATTTAGTGATGGGACATTAAGTGTGGCAGATGCGTTAGAAGTTACTGGTAGTTTAACTAGTCAAATGATGGATGATTATTTTTTTGCTTGCTTTAATCACGATACACAAAAAGCATTAGGGTTAGTAGATGATATGTTAAATGAAGGAAAAGAGAGCAATCGGATTGTTGAGAATTTATTAATTCATTGCCGTGACGTCTTAATGTATCAACAAGCACCTAACGTTGTTGAAAGTCAATTACCAACTATTAGTGAGTCGTTTAAACGCTTGAGTCAAGATATTAATAGTAGTATATTGTACAGTTGGATTGAAGAATTAAACGATATACAAAAAAATATGAAGTTTACCTCTCAACCATCGATTTATTTAGAAGTGTTAACCATTAAACTATCTGAAACTTCTGCTAAAAAAGAGATACATCGACCAGCCGTAGAGAGTCGTGATGAGGTAAGTATATCAGGTGAAGTATCTGCAGATTATCAAGAATTAATTCAAAAAGTTCAACTACTAGAACAAAAAATTGAACGGTTACAAGAAAATGGTGGTCAGGTACAAGAGAAGAAGCAAAAAAGTAGTACTTCTCGTAACAAACAACCATTATACAAAGTACCAACTGAAAGAGTCTACCAAGTGTTAGAAAAAGCAACGAAAGATCATTTGGTAAGTGTACGTGATGTTTGGGTGGATTTATTGCAATTACTATCTGTAACACAACGTGCGATGCTTAAAGCTTGTGAACCTGTCGCAGCAAGTGAAACAGGATTAGTCATCGCTTTTGAGTATGATATTTTATGTCAAAAAGCGAGTAATGATGAAGAATTGCAAGAGGCAGTGTATAATAGTCTTAATAAACTAATTGGTTATACACCAAGTTTAATTAGTATCCCTAAAGATAACTGGAAAGAACTAAGACAGCAATTTATTTCACAGACAGATGTGACAAAACCAGAAACTAAAGAGGATACGCCTGATGAGGATATACTCATTAGCGAAGCAAAAAAAATGTTCGGTGAACAAGCAATTGAAGTAGTAGAAGATTAAAACAATAGAAACGGAGACGATAATTATGATGCGTGGAATGGGAAATATGCAAGGAATGATGAAACAAGTTCAAAAAATGCAAAAAGAGATGGCTGAGGCAAAAGAAACATTAGATGCACAAGTATTTGAAGCTGAAGCAGGAAATGGTTTAGTAAAAATCACCATGACTGGTGAGAAAAAAGTAACAAATATCGAAATTAAACCAGATATTTTAGACCCAGAAGATCCAGAGATGGTTCAAGATTTAGTCTTAGATGCAACAAATAAAGTAATTGAGAAGATTGATGCTGAAACAGAACGAGTAATGGGGAAATACGCAAAAGCCATTCCAGGATTATAATAATTAAAAGAAAACAGGGAGGAGACTTCCTGTTTTTTGACAGAAAAAGGAGGGTTTTGCATGCAATATCCAGCGCCAATTGCAAAGTTAATTGATAGTTATATGAAATTACCTGGTATAGGGGCAAAGACTGCAACACGTCTAGCTTTTTATACATTGAATATGAAAGAAGAAGATGTAACTGATTTTGCCAAAGCATTGATTAGTGTGAAAAGAGATTTACATTTTTGCGAAATTTGTGGCAATATAACAGAGGAAAAATCGTGTGATATATGTCGAAATCCTAATCGTGATCAATCAACCATTTTAGTCGTTGAAGAAACAAAAGATGTCATGTCTTTAGAAAAGGTTAGAGAGTATAAAGGCCTTTATCATGTATTACATGGTGTGTTGTCTCCAATGGATGGAACAGGACCTGATGACTTAAACATTGCTAGTTTAATCAAACGTTTACACAATAATGAGGTAGAAGAAGTCATTATTGCAACTAATGCGACAACTGATGGTGAAGCCACTGCTATGTATCTTTCACGATTAATCAAACCATCTGGTATTAAGGTGACTCGTCTAGCTCATGGGTTATCTGTGGGTAGTGACATTGAATATGCTGATGAGATTACATTATTAAAAGCAGTTGAAGGCCGAACTGAGTTATAACGAAGGAGAAAATATGGTGGAAAAAGGATTATTTATTACGATTGAAGGGCCTGATGGTGCGGGAAAATCAACCGTTATAAAAAAATTAGTTGAAATATTATCAAGAGAATTGTCTCAATCAATAGTCACTACAAGAGAACCA
Organism: Vagococcus martis; assembly: GCF_002026305.1. NCBI lineage: Bacteria > Bacillati > Bacillota > Bacilli > Lactobacillales > Enterococcaceae > Vagococcus > Vagococcus martis. The sequence continues at coordinate 2,143,427 of NZ_MVAB01000001.1, forward strand.
GGTGGCATTCCCATTTCTGAAAAAATTCGGGAAGTCATTTTAAATCCAACACATACTATGATGGATGAGCGAACAGAAGCATTGCTTTATGCAGCAGCTAGACGTCAACATCTAATTGAAAAAATACTTCCGGCATTAGACTCTGGAAACATGGTATTTTGTGACCGATTTATTGACAGCTCGATTGCGTATCAAGGTGCTGCTAGAGGAATCGGAGTGAAAGAAGTTCGTCAAATGAATGATTTTGCGATTGAAGGTCATTATCCCGATTTGACTCTTTACTTAGATGTAGAAGCATCAGTTGGTTTAAGTCGTATCAACAAAGGACGTAAAGAAGAAGAGTTAGACCGATTAGATAAAGAATCTTTAGCATTTCATGAGAAAGTAAGAGCGGCTTATTTAGATCTTTTAGAGGAAGAACCAAATAGGATTAAAAAAATCGATGCGAGTGAATCAATAGAAAACGTCGTAAATAATTGTTATACTTTAATTAAAGAAACATATCCAATGCTATTTACTAAATAATAAAAAGGGTGATCACAATGAAATTACTACTAGCCATTATCCAAGATAAAGACAGCTCTCGCTTGCAAAATAAGTTTAATAAAGAAAATGTCCGCGCAACGAAACTATCAACAACAGGTGGATTTTTAAAATCAGGTAATACAACGTTTATTATTGGGATTGAAGATGAGCGAGTGGAAGAGGTTTTATCCATCATAAAATCTGTTTGTCATTCTAGAGAACAATACATGACACCACCAATTTCTTTAGATATTGCAATGGACGCTCATTCAACTCATCCAATCGAAATACAAGTTGGCGGTGCAACGGTGTTTGTTCTTCCAGTTGAAGGGTTTTATCATTTCTAATGAGTACCATAAAAGAAACGGTTAAACTGCACCAACCATTACTTTTTGAAAAACTAAGTAAAGTGTTTCATGAGAAATCGTTAAGCCATGCTTATATCATTCAAGGAAGTAATACTGAAGAAGAAAAAAGTGTTGCGTTGTTCATGAGTCAAGGTTTATTTTGTGAGTCGCCTAGTAATGATGGTAGTCCTTGTGGTGCGTGTCGTTCTTGTCTAAGGATTGAGCAAGATGAACATGCCGATATAGCCAGTATTGAGCCAGATGGTCAGACGATAAAAGTAGATCAAATCAGACAAACAAAATCATTTTTTACAAGTAGTGGTGTTGAATCACGAAAAAAAGTGTTGATTATCTGTGAATCTGAAAAAATGACCGTCCAATCTGCCAACAGTTTATTGAAGTTTATCGAAGAGCCAGATGGAGAGTTATATATTTTCTTTTTGACGAATAATGCGATGGCATTGTTACCAACTATTCAGTCAAGATGCCAGTTGATTGTCTTGAAAAAAATAGCAAAAGACTACTTAAAAGAACAATTAAGTGAGTTGTCTTCTGGAAATACTGAGTTGTTATTAGAGTTAACAAATTCAGTTGAAGAGGCAATAGAACTTAATGAAGACGAGTGGTTTAATGAGACAAAATCATTGTTAAATAGATGGTTAGAGTATTTAGAGAAAAAGGACTCTCGTTCGTTTATTTTTGTCCAACAATACTTAGTGAAACATACACAAGATAAAAATCAACAGAAGGATTTGTTTGATATGTTGATTGCGATGATGAAACTAAAGATGAGAAAACAGATAGATACACAGTTTTCTAATAGTGTCGACTATGTTAGAATGATTATGATTGCTACTGAAGCAAAACAAAAACTAACATCAAACGTTAGTTTTCAGAATACATGTGAACAACTAGCTTTGAGAATTATGACATCTCATTAGGAGGAATGCACTGTGGTAGAAGTAGTTGGCGTACGTTTTAAACAATCTGGACGAATTTATTATTATTTACCTAAAAAAGGTGAACAATATAGCTATAGAGAAAAAGTAGTGGTTGAGTCTCAAAAAGTGAAAAATGTGGCGGAAATCGCGCTTCCCAATAAAGAAGTTGAAAAACAAGACTTACCAGAAGATTTAAACACGATTCTGCAAATTGCAACTGATAAACAACTAGAACAAGTTGAGAAAAATAAACAAGACGCATTAGCTGCTTTTGATATAACGAAAGAAAAAATCAAAGAACATGGACTAGACATGAAGTTAGTAGATGTAGAATACACACTCGATAGAAGTAAAATGATGTTTAGTTTTACAGCTGACGGACGAATTGATTTTCGTGAGCTAGTAAGAGACTTAGCGTCAATGTTTAAAACACGTATTGAGTTGAAACAAATTGGTGTAAGAGATGAAGCAAAAAAACTTGGAGGAATCGGTCCATGTGGACGTCCATTATGTTGTAGCACATTCTTAGGAGATTTTGTTCCAGTGTCCATTAAAATGGCTAAAGACCAAAACTTATCATTGAACCCAGCTAAAATTTCTGGCCTGTGTGGTCGTTTAATGTGTTGTTTAAACTATGAAAATGATGAGTATGTCAGATTAAGAAAAATGATGCCCGATTTTGGTGAGAGAATTGAAACACCTGACGGAACAGGGAAGGTTATTGGTTTAAATTTACTCAGTGAAGTTATTAAAGTTAAACTAACTTCAAGAGAAACACCAGTTGAATATCAGTATGATGAATTAGTAATGAGTCAAACAGAAAATGGTTAAAGAGGAAGAATAGCATGGATAAAATAAAATTATATGATGAGTTAGTCAATGTAGAGCGTCAATTAGAAACCATGTTATATCAAGTGAAAGAGATGAAGCCTGTTTTAGATGATTTAATCGAAGAGAATTTAAATCTGAAACTAGAAAACCAACATCTGCATGATAAGTTAGATAAATTAGAAAAACAAGAAGTAGCAGAGGATGGCAGACAAGAATTATCTAAATCAAGACTAAACTTAGAAAAATTATATGAGCAAGGATTTCATGTTTGTAAAGACTTTTATGGTTCTAGACGTGAAAATCAAGAAGAGTGTGTTTTTTGTTCAAGTATGATTTATGGTAAATAAGCTGGTAGGGTTACTCCTCCCGGCTTTTTTAAGGAGGGAAAATGATGAACAAACAAAAGAGTTTTTCTACACAAGAATATGGTAAATTATATCTCGTTCCAACGCCAATTGGAAATTTAGAAGACATCACATTTCGTGCTGTTCGATTGTTAAAAGAAGTTGATTTAATCGCAAGTGAAGACACTAGAAATACTCAGAAGTTGTTAAATCATTTTGAGATAAAAACAAAACAAATTAGTTTACATGAACATAACTCACATGAAAGAATTCCTTCTTTAATCGAGACGTTAAAATCTGGACAGGATATTGCACAAGTAAGTGATGCTGGGATGCCTTCAATCAGCGACCCAGGACATGATTTAGTTTTGGCTTGTATCGAACAGCATATTTCTGTAGTGTCAATCCCCGGTGCAACAGCTGGTATGACAGCTTTAATAGCTAGTGGTTTATCACCGCAACCGTTTTATTTTTATGGTTTTTTACCAAGGAAAAAAAAAGAACAGCTTGAAACGTTGCAAGAATTGAATCAGATAAGTGGCACGATTATATTTTATGAGTCACCTTATCGTGTGTTAAAAACGATAGAAAATATTGGAACAGCATTTACCACAGAAACTAACATTGTTCTGTGCCGTGAATTGACAAAACTGCATGAAGAGTATATTCGCGGAAGCGTAGAAGAAGTAGTTGCATATTTATCGGAAAATACGATTAAAGGAGAATGTTGTTTACTCGTTGAAAATATACAAGCAAAGTCACAAGAAGAAGGATTTGATTCTGATTTATCTCTAATAGAACACGTAAATCTAGTCGTTGACCTAGAAGAAATATCTGTGAAAGATGCGATTAAAGAGGTTGCTAAAATTAGAGGATTAAAAAAACAAGAAGTATATAAAGAATATCATAGCTAAATTGAGATAAAGTGATGTTTTCAAGACCAAAGAGATATACCGAAAAATCTTGCATAATAATGACTGTGTGATATAATTTCATTATATATGTACAATTTCTATAATCAACTTTTTATGCTTAATTATAGAATTAAATACAAAAGAAGATAGGTAAATATAGTGAGGTGAAAGTTGGTTGTTTAATAGATGGCTAAGAAGACAAGACGATAATGCTGACAAGGATTATGAGGAAGAGTATAGTTCAGAGGAACTTCCCCAAACAACGAATGAGTTGTTTTATGATACGGAAGATAGTGATGATGACTATTATTATTACTATTATTATGAGGAAGAAGTAGCGGAAGAAAATGAGAATCCTAGTATTCCTATTATTTCTGAAAATGATAGTAATGAAGAAGACGTGGATGATTTATATGATGAATCGAATCAATTTTATACAGAATCTTCATTTACAAGTAATACCATTACTCCAGCGAAAGAGGATCTATCTGTTGGTATCGATACGAGTAATCAATTTGATAAGCTAGTGTTGGAGAATGAGCAGCTTAAAGCCCAAATTGATCAATTGTTAATTGAAAAAGATGGTTACGTAAAAGAAACTGCTGAATCGGAAAAAATAAAAGAGCATAATGAGTTGTTACGAAGTCAAATTACAGGGTATGAGACGATTCTTGATGAAAAACAACAGCTGGAAAGAAAGCTATTAGAGTTTAATCATACAAAAGAAGAAAATAGTTTATTAAAAGATGAAAATGATAAATTAAAAGCTAGTTTAGAAGAAAAAGATCAACAATTATCATCCATTGAATTAGAAGTTAAGAACAAAGATGAAGAAATTATTGATCTGGTCAATGAACTAGAAGTGGCAAATAGTAAATTAAAAGAAACAACAGACTCAGAATCAACAAGAGTTAGCAAAATTGAAGAATTAACAACTAAGTTATCTGAAGCAGAAACTGAAATAGTGGAGTTAACTAGCAAGTTATCAATAAAAGATGAAGATGTTTTACGCTTAGCTGCTGAGTCAAATGAAAAAGATGATGAAGTTCAAGTTCTACAAAACGAAATATCTGAAAAAGAATCAACTGTTAATCAATTAATGGGTGAATTAAAAGAAGCACAAGAATCAATTGCATCATTGAGTGCTGCAATGAAAGAGTTAAGAGAAAATCAACAAGTAGATCATATGGATGAGACTATTGCAAGTCTTGAAACACAATTATCTAGTAAAGAGTCTATCATTGCGACAAACAAAGAAGTAATTGATACATTAACCGAAGAGAACAATCAATTAGTAGTGAAATTAAAAAATGTTGAAGATGAGTTGAGCAACACGACAGTTGAATTGCTAGAATTAAAAGATGTTCAGAGAGCATTAACTGAATTACAAGATGAACTCCAACAATCAAAAGAATTAGAATTAAAATTGACTAGTGAATATAAAAAAGAACAAGATATAGCACAAGTTGCTAATGAAAAACGTGAGAAAATGGAACAGGAGTTAAATCAAATGACTGAAAATCTTGAAAATCAATTAAGCAAAACTGAAAAATTAGAAAAAGAGCTAGCTGAATTACGTGAAAGTCAACGTATTATTGATGAGTTAGAGCAACAAATTAATGGTATGAAATCTCAACAAGAACGTTTAACTGAAAGTTTAACTGATTTAAGTAGTGAAAAAAATCGTGCAAAAGAATTAGAAGATGAAGTTCAACGTTTACGTGCTGAAAAATCATCGCCAGAAGTGGAGTTACTTCAAGAAGAACTAAGGCAAACAAAAGAACAATTGAGACGCGCTAAAGCTCAACAACAAATGGGCATGAATCAATCAGATATAGCACAAGTAATGATTGAGGCTCAATCGAAAGCTCGTGAAATTGTGGAAACTGCCAATCAAGAAGCTAAGCGTAGAATTGTCGATGCTGAATCTGAGTTAAGTACAATTAGCCAAGAAGCTCGTAATTATTATCGAAAATTAGAGACAATTAAATATGAATCTGAGAGTGTCTTTTCTGAGTTATTAAGAAAACTAGAGTCAATTGGGGATATTGACCGCATTTAGTCAAGGAAAAAGGGGGAACCATGCATGAAAAAAAATACGTCAGCGAAAATTTTAATAAACACTGCTTTAGGCGTTAGTTTATCTATTTTGTCGGTATGTACACCAGTGTTAGAAGTGGTAGCTGTTACAAAATCAGATAGTTCTCCCTTAAGCCCAAAACCGTTGCTTAGTTTAAATGTAAATGAGAATATTTTAAAAAGTACGGTGAAAGAGACCAGTGATACTGTTAAGTCATCACAATCAGAGGAGAATGAATTATCATCGAGTCATTCATCGGATGAATCATCTAGTGACAATCAAGAATCAAGTGAATCATCAAGTCAACAGGATACAGATCAAGATTCATCTGAGGGGCATACTGAGAGTTCAACATCTGGTACTTCCTCTTCTAATGGGAATAATTCAGAGACTAAACCATCCTCAAGTGATAATCAAACATCAAGTAGTTCTAGCAGTAAGAAACCTGATAATTCTAGCAGTAAACAAGATTCATCTTCAAAACCTGAAAGTAATGGAGGCGGAAATACGTCATCAACATCATCTGGTGAAACAAAAAAAGATACGTCACCTATTACTTATGTTCGCAATCGAACCACAGGCGAGTTTGTAGAAGAAATTGGTGAAGATGCTAGAGAAATTGCGCAAAATAAAAACTTATATGCTTCTGTTATGATTGCTCAAGCAATTCTTGAAAGTGGGTCAGGTAATAGTAGTTTGGCTAGAACACCAAATTATAATTTATTTGGAATTAAAGGTTCTTATAAAGGAGAATCTGTTGAGATGGCCACTCTTGAAGACAGTGGAGATGGTGGGCTATACACAGTTAATGCAAAATTTAGAAAGTACCCTAGCTACAAAGAATCATTAGAGGATTATGCTATGTTGATGTCTGGAGGAGTTTCTGGTCGTTCTACTTTTTATCAAGGAGCATGGAAATCAAATACTCAAAATTATAAAGAGGCGACTAAGTACTTAACCGGCCGATATGCATCAGATTCTCGCTATAATGAGAAATTAAATGGATTGATTGAAACATATGACTTAACACAATATGACTCAGTCAAACCTAAAAAAGAAACTATAGAAAAAACAAAAGAAACAGAGGCTTTTATTAAAGATATTGCACCTAAGATTGAAGCTGTAGCGGATAAAAATGATTTATATGCTTCAGTTTTGATAGCGGAAGCTGTGATTAAGAGTAATTCTGGATTAAATGAGTTGTCTGAGCAGTTTAATGTGTATCAAGTTACAGGGAAAAATAACAATCAATCGGTTAAATTTGATACATTAACCACTGATGCTAAATCAGGAAAAACTAAGTTAGATACTAAAGAGTACAAGGTATATTCAACTATGGATGAAGCGATTGATGACTATATTGCCGAATTAAAAAAAGATGACACAATCTATCATGAAATGACACGCTCTAAAAAAGATACTTCAAGAAAAGTAACAGCTTATTTAACAGCTCAAAACAAAGAGGATAGACGTTACCATAAACGTCTCAATGGATTGATTGATACTTATAACTTAACACAATATGATAAGTTACCAAAAGAAACCAAAAAAGAAGATAATAAGAGTAAACCATCTGATATGGTTAATGAGTTAGGAATTAATATGGTGACGCAACTGGCTGAGAGTTTTTCACCAACTAAATTGACGTCACTAACAACTAAAAAATAAATACTTATATATGACTTTAATATGGAAAGTCGTTTCTACCTGATACCGTAAATATCAGTCTATAAGTAAATGAAGGATAGCTCCCTTTTTTACTTAATTGTAAAATGGGAGCTATTATTTAATTGGAGGAATAAAATTGGACGCATTGAAGCAAACGATTCTTAAACAAGGCAGAGTATTGGATGAAAATATTTTGAAAGTTGATAGTTTTTTAACTCATCAAATCGATCCAAAATTAATGGATGAAATAGGTAGACATGTGGCGAATACATACAAAAATAAGGGAGTCACAAAGATTGTTACAATTGAATCATCAGGTATAGCGCCTGCCGCATTTATTGGACTACATATGGATTTACCTGTTGTGTTTGCAAGAAAACAAAAAAGTTTAACTATGAATAGTGAATTATTGACGTCTGAAGTCTATTCTTTCACAAAACAGGTGACAAATACAATTGCTATCTCTAATAAATATCTTCAAGAGGGTGATAATGTACTTGTAGTAGATGATTTTCTTGCTAATGGTCAAGCTGCTTTAGGCTTGATTGAATTATGTAAACAAGCTGGTGCATCGATAGAAGCGATTTCAATTGTAATAGAAAAATCTTTTCAAGAAGGTAGAAAATTACTGGAAGATAAAGGTTATAAGGTAGATTCATTGGCTCGTGTTGGCTCACTAAAAAACAATCAGATACAGTTTATAGATTAATTGAAGGTTTAACTATTTTTTTATCAATTAGGTGTAATATGTTATTTATATATCGGTTTTATCAGGTTAATGATTATTTTGTCTAATAAAGAAAATAAAATAAATGATTATGAAATAAAATATTCTGTCAAAAGCAAGTGAGAGTGTCATCTATCCTTGCTTTTTATTGTTTAAACCTTTACACATTAACAATAGATTGATACTATTAAGGTGTTTTAAAAGAAAAAGTTGAAGGTAGTGAAGGATTTGTCGGAAAAAATTTTACCTGGTAGTACAATAGGTATAATTGGCGGAGGAGTTGTATCCTATCAATTAGTAGTGTCCGCAAAAAAAATGGGATATAAAGTAGCTGTACTGTCCGAATCAAAAAATTGTATAGCCGGAAAAGCTGCCGACATGCATTATATAAGTGATATAAATGATGCAGTTTATTTGCTTAAATTATCAGAAATATCAGATGTTGTCACTGTTGTCACTGAAAAATTAGATAAAGAAACATATAGATATTTAGCAGAAAAACATTATTTGCCCAAAATATGTATTCGCATTCTATTATAAAAAATCGTTATCTTCAGAAACAGTTTTTAGATGCCCATTCGATTAATATTACACCATATGAATCGGCTGTTGTGGTATCAGATATTTATGATGCGGCTGAAAGAATTGGGTACCCATGTATTATAAAGCAAGAGAACCGTCGCCATTACAATGAGGACAGCAGTTTAATTATTCATAGTGCTTATGAGATAAATAAGGCAGTTCCTTTAATTCAACAAGGACTGTGTATAGTTGAGTCATACATAGAAGTTGAGAGCGAATGGGAAGTGACTTTGTGTGTTAATGACGAAGGATATTATACTATCTTCCCATTTATGAGAATGGAAAAGACAAATGTCAATGATCTGTTTTATATTCAATCATTTGATGAATGGGATGATTTGAAAAAAGAAAGTACAAATCAAATGGAACTCATCACTAAAGTCATTGCTTCAGAGTTAGGTGTTTCAGGTACAGTAAAAGTGACTTTTTTTTTAACAAAAGAAGGGAACCTTTATGTCAATAATATTTCTATTTTTCCAAAAGAATACGATATCTTAACGATGACGTCATGTAATTTATCAATTTTTGATATGCATATTAAAAGCATTTGTAATTTTATGATTCCACCAGTGACGCAATTATCGCCTACCTATCTTTTACCAATCGGTGAAGAAAAAAAAGAGGATATTGCTAATCTAATGGATAAAAAGAATAAATGGCAGTTTTTTATTTATGAAGGATTTCGATACGAAAATATTTATGCTTTTGCACAAGTATATCCAACTAATTTACAAGAAAGTTTACAAGAAATAAAATATACAGGGTTAATTAGTGATTCTGTAAATGTTCAGGATGGTCAGAGTGAAAAAAGGTAAAACACAAAAGAGAGTTTATGATTATATCAAACAGCAAATTGAGACAGATACATGGTTAAATGGCTATCATATTATTGAACAAGATTTGGCAAATAGTTTATCTGTTAGTCGCACACCGATTAGAGGAGCGATTGCACAGCTAATTCAGGAAAAATATTTAAAAAAAGAAACAAATAGAGGCGTCATTGTTAGTAAAAATAAAATTAGTAACAAAGAGTTTGTTGAAAGAACACAACTAATCGAACTTCTTTGTTCACATTATTTATTCCAGCTTCAAATTAAAGAATACATGGTTGATAGAGAAGCATTTATATCATTAGTCGAGATAAATAAAAACAAACAATTAAATAAAGAAGAGTTTTATGACAAGTTTTGGCAATGTTTTTTAGTACCATTGAGTAACGACTTAATGAAAAAAACTATCATGACGCAAGTTTCAGCCATAAAGCTTGTCAAATTTCCTAATGCATCGATTGATTTTTTATATAAAGAAACCGAGCAGTTAGGTCAGAAGGTATCTCTATTGTTGCTAGATAGGAAATTTGAATTAGCTAGAAAAGAGCTGCGTGTTTACATTAATCGTTTAAATCTAGAGCTAATTGATCAACAAATATAAGGAGGAATGATGATGAAGTTATTACAAATTGGGACGTCTAATATCATGGCGTCACAACTTGCACTTGGGTGTATGAGAATGGCTGGTTTATCAAAAGAAAGAGCAAAAGAAGTAATAGAAACGTCTTTGGAATCAGGCATCAACTTTTTTGATCATGCTGATATTTATGGAGATGGAGAGTCTGAAGTGATTTTCTCTAAGGCAATAAAAGAAATAGATGTTAAGCGTGACGATATTTTTATTCAATCAAAGTGTGGAATTAGAAAAGGTTTCTATGATTTTTCTAAAGAGCATATCATTCAATCAGTTGAAGGCAGTTTAACCCGTTTAGGAACAGACTACCTTGATGTATTAGCATTGCATCGTCCTGATGCTTTGATGGAACCTGAAGAGGTGTCAGAGGCTTTTTACCAATTAAAAAAGGCTGGTAAAGTTCGATATTTTGGTGTCAGTAATTTTGCACCAACAACAGTTGAATTATTGCAACAATCATTGTCAGATAAACTAATAGTTAATCAATTACAGTTTGGATTGCAACATGCTAGCATGGTAACGAGTCAAATGAATGTTAATATGGAAAATGAATTGGGAATCAATCGAGATGGAGCAGTTTTAGACCATATGAGGTTAAAGCAAATGACCGTACAGGCTTGGTCTCCTTATCAATTTGGTTATTTTGACGGCGTATTCATTGATCATCCTGATTTTAAAGAGTTAAATGAATGTTTAAATAAATTAGCTAATTCATATAGTGTTACATCAACAGGAATTGCGACAGCTTGGATTAATCGACATCCGGCTAATATTCAAACAATTATTGGAAGTATGAATCCAAGTAGAATTAGAGATATCACTCAAGCAAGTGATATCAGGTTAACAAGAGAAGAATGGTATGAATTATATCAAGCTTCAGGCTTTACCTTATTATAAACAGTAAAGGATAGAAATATGGATATAAAAATAACAAAGTTAGAAAAAAAATATGGCTCATTGCAAGTACTATCAATTGATGATTTAACCTTTGAAACGGGAAAGTCATATGGAGTGATTGGCCCAAATGGTGCAGGTAAAACTACTCTTTTTAAATGTATGACCAATATCATTACAGATTATCAAGGTGATGTTAAAATTAATAATGTGTCAGTTCGCGATGACAATAGCATTCTATTTAATCTAGGGATTGTGTTAGATGGAGCTTCTGTTTATAAAGAAAGAACAGGTTGGTTTAATATTGAGTATTTCTCTGGATTAAGAGGAGAATTTGATGTAAACAAAGCAGAAGCGCTTGCAAGAGAATTAAATATTTCAGAATTTTTAGGAAGAAAAGTAAAAACTTATTCATACGGTACAATAAAAAAACTAATTTTATTGATTGCCTTATTACATGACCCTAAAATATTAATTCTTGACGAGCCATTTCGTGGGCTGGACACTGAGACAGTAGATTGGTTTAAGTTTTATCTTAAAAAAATGACTTCAGAAGGAATGACGTTAATCATTTCATCTCACGTAAAAAGCGACATCGAAACACTATGCGAGGAAGTTGTAATCTTGAAAAATGGTGAAAAAGTGCAACAGCTATCATTAGATGAAATGGATGATAAAAAAATTCGAGACATCGAGACATCAAACCAAGAGGCGTTCTTGGTGATTTTAGAAAATATGAACTATTACTCCAAAGTATTATCAAACGGCTGTGTAAGACTGGATATTGAAGATGTGAGATGGTCTGAAGTAAAAGACCGACTAAATGAGCAAGGCATCGAGATATTAGAAATGAAAAAAGTTACACTCTTAGATAATCATTTGAATGGAGGTAACAACTAAATGACAGCAACTCAGATTTTTAAGATGGAACTATTTAAATATACAAGGGACAGAACGTATATTATCACAACTGGTATATTAGCCATTATCAACATTCTTCTAACAGTATATTTTATGAATATTTTTGATAATATAAATCAGGTCAATGGACTTGAAAATGATTATTTATTTGGATTAATGATTATCCTCTTAGTTTTCACTATTTTTGCTAATATGATTTTTATGTTTGTTTATCCATTTCATTTAGTTTCAATGGATTATAAGAACAATGTCATGAGTATGCTGGTTTCTTCGGGAGTAAATAGAACACAACTCTTTTTCGCTAAAATAGGTGCGATATTTTTATGGAATATTATATTAACGTTAATCCTTGTATTCATTCCATCAGCACTTATTTTGTTCAGGTTCCAGCAAGTAGTGGATATCCAAACCATTTTATCAGGAATCTCAGCAGGATTTAATACAGTTGGTTTTTCATTTTTAGGAGTGATTGCCTCTAGTTTTATTTCATACATAAACAGTCTTGTGATAATTGCAACAGCTACTATTATGCTAAAAGGGAGTAATTTAACTATCTTCTTATTTATGGGATTATCTATGTTACAAGGAGTTATTACGAATACGTTATCTATTATTCCTACATCATTAGGATTTTCGATGACAGGAATCTTGATTATGAATAATTTGATTGTTGTAGTAATTACTTTGATTTTCGTTTTAATGTCATTACACTTTATGAAAACACAAAATCTTTAATTATTTTCAAGTAAACACGAACAATATTGGAAAAAAGTAAGAACTTTCATAAAAGCTCTTGCTTTTTTTTTATAATGATGTAGATTATCATAGGAATAGGAAACATTATTTAAATAATTTTAAATGAATATTCGTCTTTTTATTCCCGATATCACGTTTTGACTCTCTAGGAGGATGGAAATGAAGATTTTTGATTATGAAGACGTTCAATTAGTACCAAACAAATGTATTGTATCTAGTCGTTCGGAATGCGATACAACAGTGACACTGGGAGGCAGATCATTTAAGATGCCTGTTGTACCAGCCAATATGCAGACGATTATAGATGAACCAATTGCTGAATATTTAGCATCAAATGGCTACTTTTATATTATGCATCGTTTTAATGAACAAGCTAGAAAACAATTTATTACAGATATGCATGACAAAGGATTATTTGCTTCAATCAGTGTAGGTGTTAAGCCAACAGAATATGATTTTGTTAATGAACTAAAAGCTGAAAATTTAATCCCTGAATATGTTACCATTGACATTGCACATGGTCATTCTGATTCAGTGATTAATATGATTAAACATTTAAAGAAACAATTACCAGAAACGTTTGTTATTGCTGGAAATGTAGGAACTCCTGAAGCAGTAAGAGAATTAGAAAATGCTGGAGCTGACGCAACAAAAGTTGGGATTGGGCCTGGTAAAGTCTGTATCACGAAACTTAAGACAGGGTTTGGTACTGGTGGTTGGCAACTTGCAGCACTTAGAAGATGTAGTAAAGCAGCAAGAAAACCATTGATTGCTGATGGCGGTATCAGAACACATGGAGATATTGCAAAATCAATTCGTTTTGGTGCGACGATGGTCATGATTGGCTCATTGTTCGCTGGACACGAAGAATCTCCTGGTGAAATGAAAGAAGAAGATGGTGTATTATACAAAGAGTATTTTGGTAGTGCTTCTGAATTTCAAAAAGGTGAACATAAAAACGTTGAGGGTAAAAAAATATGGACACCGTTTAAAGGGAAACTAGAAGACACACTAAATGAAATGCAACAAGATTTACAATCTTCTATCTCTTATGCAGGTGGTAAAGATGTTGAGGCTATTCGTAAAGTTGACTATGTGATTGTTAAAAATTCCATTTTTAATGGTGATATTTTCTAAACAATAAAGTTTAACTACTAAGTGTTAATTGCTTAGTAGTTTTTTGTTTCGAATAACACTAATAAAATATGAGAGATATAAAACATAATAGTAGAAGTTGTTTTTTTATTGATGTATCATAATCTCTGATAGTAAAAAGGAGGAAAAGAATGAGGATTTTAATAACAAAATTAAAACAAAATAAGTCTTTAGTAGGTTTATCTTTGTTTATGACAGTTATCATGGTTGCATCTCAGTTGTGGCAACCAAAATTATTACAAAAAATCATGAATTCAATCATGACTGAAAATCAATCTGAGCTGAAAAAAGTAGGTATTATGTTAATTGTAGTGGCATTATTTGGTTTAGTTGCAGGGGTATTAAATACAATTTTTTCTGCGAAATTATCTCAAGAAGTTGCCTCAGATATTAGATCAGATGGATTTAAAAAGGTACAAGAGTTTTCGTTTGAAAATATCGAAACATTTTCGACAAGCAATCTTGTTATCCGTTTGACAAATGATATTACTCAAATTCAAAATGTCGTCATGATGATGTTTCAAAGTATCTTTAGAATACCCATTATGTTTATCGGGAGCTTTATTCTAGCGATGATGACTTTACCAAAATTGTGGTGGATTATTATTCTGTTAGTCGTTTTAGTTGTACTAACAGTAATGATTGTTTTTAGTATGATGGGAAAACACTTTGCAAAAATACAGCATTACTTAGAGAAAAGTAATGGTATAGCAAAAGAAAACTTAGCTGGGATGAGAGTGGTTAAATCATTCGTTCAAGAAAAAAATCAAATTAATAAATTTTCTGCTGTATCTGAAAAACTAACAAGTCATACGATTTCAGTGGGGAATTTATTTTCAATTATGATTCCAACATTCATGTTAATCTCGAACTTAGCGATTGTCATGTCTATCTATTTTACAGCGAATTTAGCTAAGACAGATATTGAGGCTATTAGTGCGGTTGTATCATTTATGAATTACTTAATGCAGATTATGATGAGTATTATTATTGGTGGTATGATGCTGATGATGGCATCACGTGGGATGGTTTCAATTAAACGTTTAAATGATATTCTTGAAACAAAACCAACATTGACTTATTTACCAGATAATGAATCAGAACCAATTAAAAATGGCGATGTATCATTTCACGACGTTAGTTTTACTTATGCTGGTGATGATATGCCAACTTTAAAAGATATTTCGTTTAAGATTGATCATGGGATGTCAGTTGGGATAGTCGGGGCAACAGGGTCAGGTAAATCGACTTTAGCACAATTGATTGCCCGTATGTATGACCCAACTACTGGGACAATACAAGTTGGTGATGCTGACTTAAAACATGTGAGCAAAGAAGAATTAAGAAACGCGATTGCGATTGTTTTACAGCGAGCGATTTTATTTTCTGGAACCATTGCAGACAATCTTCGCCATGGAGATGAGCATGCTGATGAAAAAGAATTGTATCGTGCGTCAACTATTGCACAAGCGTATGAATTTATCGAGCGTCAAATGGATGGGTTTGAAAGCCGAGTTGAAGAACGAGGGTCTAACTTTTCAGGTGGTCAAAAACAACGGTTATCCATTTCACGTGGGGTGATTGGTCATCCTAAAGTATTGATTT
This sequence comes from Vagococcus martis, assembly GCF_002026305.1. Taxonomy (NCBI): domain Bacteria; kingdom Bacillati; phylum Bacillota; class Bacilli; order Lactobacillales; family Enterococcaceae; genus Vagococcus; species Vagococcus martis. The sequence continues at coordinate 2,159,181 of NZ_MVAB01000001.1, forward strand.
TAGATGATAGTACAAGTGCATTAGATGCTAAAAGTGAAAAATTAGTTAAAGAAGCTTTAGCTAAAGAATTATCTGATACAACTGTATTCATCATTGCCCAAAAGATTTCTTCTGTGGTTCAGGCAGATACTATCATAGTGCTGGATGAAGGTCATTTAGTTGCACAAGGAACACATCAAGAACTTTTACAAACAAGTGAGGTCTATAGAGAAATCTATGACACACAAAAATCAAAGGAGGTTGAGGTAATTGACTAAAAAAGAACCCAGTGTATTAAGCTTCTTTTGGACCTATTTAAAAGTCTATAAAGTGAAGTTTTTTGTGATTATTGTCGCAATTATTTTCTCAACTTACCTACAAGTTAAGGCACCCCAATTTACTGGTAAAGCAATAGAAGAATTAGCGAAATATGCGGGCACTTATATGTCTGTAGGACACGCAGATAAATCACCGTTTACGAGTGTGATAAAATTGTTAGTTGGTTTATATGTGTTAAATGCTATTTCAATGTTTATTCAAAATATTTTAATGTCTCGTGTAACAGGTCAATCGACGAATAGTATGAGAATTGGTTTATTTAAAAAGTTACAAACAATGACGATTCGTTTTTTTGATACACATCAACATGGCGATATTTTGAGCCGTTTTACCAGTGATTTAGATAATATATCAAATACAATGAATCAAGCACTGATTCAAGTATTGACTAATGTGTCGATGTTAATTGGTGTGACGTTCATGATGTTTAGAGAAAATGCTCAGATGACATGGATTACACTTGGTATGGCACCATTTGCAATTATTTTTGCAGTTGTCATCATCAAACAGGCTGAAAAGAAAGTTGGTATTCAGCAAGAAAGCGTCGGACGTTTGAATGGTTATATTGATGAAAAAATATCAGGTCAGAAAGTGATTATCACAAATGGATTAGAAGACCAAACAATCGAGGGATTTGAAAAGGTAAATAATGAAGTAAAAGAAGCAACATTTAAAGGACAAGTATATTCAGGCCTACTATTTCCAACTATGCAAGGTATTTCCTTATTAAATACTGCTATCGTGATTTTCGCTGGTGGTTGGTTAGTCAATAGTGGAAGTATTGAAAAAGCAGCAGGATTAGGTTTAATTGTGACGTTTATTCAATATTCACAACAGTTTTATATGCCACTCACTCAGATTTCTTCTCAGTTTAGTATGTTACAGTTGGCATTTACAGGAGCTAAAAGATTGAATCAAGTGTTCATTCAGCCAGATGAACCAAACGACAGTCATCTAGAAGCATTGACAGGATTGCATAAAGATGTGACGTTATCACATGTTGACTTTTCATACGAAAAAGATCGTCCTATTTTAAAAGATATTTCGATAGAAGCTAAGAAAGGGCAAATGGTGGCATTGGTTGGTCCAACTGGTTCAGGTAAAACAACCGTCATGAACTTATTAAATCGTTTCTATGATGTTGATTCTGGTAGTATTACGATAGATGGCCGTGATATTCGTGGCGTGACATTAGATAGTTTACGTTCACATATCGGGATTGTTCTACAGGATTCTATTCTTTTTTCTGGCACAATTAAAGATAATATCAAGTTTGGAAAACCAAGTGCGTCAGATGAAGAAGTCATATTTGCTGCTAAACAAGCGAATATTCATGAATTCATTATGTCACTTGAAGATGGTTATGACACCCTTGTCAGTGATGAAAATAGTGTCTTCAGTGTGGGACAGAAACAATTAATTAGTATTGCTCGTACAATTATTACGAATCCAGATTTATTAATATTAGATGAGGCGACAAGTAATGTTGATACCGTGACTGAAAGTCGGATTCAAAAAGCAATGGAAACTGTCATAAATGGTCGGACTAGTTTTGTTATTGCCCATAGGTTAAAGACAATCCTAGATGCAGACTTTATTGTGGTATTGAATCAAGGTGAAATTATAGAAGTTGGTACGCATGATACTCTGATAAATGAAGGTGGATTTTACGCGGAATTGTATCACAATCAATTTGTCTTTGAATAGAAAACAAAAGAACAATCTGTTACAGGTTGTTCTTTTTAAAGAAAATCGTTCAATTAACATATCTTTTTGATTAAATAAAATAATGATAATAGGCATCTACCCTATAATATTATTGAGTTTATAAAAATTATGACATAATTATAATAGATTTTTAATCAAAATATCGTTATAATGAGTGAGACTATGAAGAAATATATAAGTATACGAGAAAGGCATGTGTGTTTATGTCAAATAGGATTTTGATAATTGAAGATGAAAAAAATTTAGCTCGCTTTGTGGAATTGGAGTTAAAGCATGAAAAATATGAAACAGAAGTTCATTATAATGGACGTACCGGATTAGAGGCAGCGTTATCACAAGATTGGGATGCGATTTTATTAGATTTAATGTTACCTGAGTTAAATGGTTTAGAAGTCTGTCGTCGAATTCGTCAGGTGAAAAATACGCCTATTATTATGATGACAGCAAGAGATTCGGTCATTGATAGAGTATCTGGTTTAGATCACGGAGCAGATGACTATATTGTTAAACCATTTGCTATAGAAGAGTTATTAGCACGATTGCGAGCATTACTTCGCCGAATCGATATCGAAGGTGATAAAAATGTGACGAAACAAACGACATTATCTTATCGAAACTTAACAATTGAAAAAGAAAATAGGGTGGTTCGCCGAGGTGACGATATCATTGAACTAACTAAAAGAGAATACGAATTATTACTTATTTTAATGGAAAATGTTAATGTTGTACTTTCTAGAGATGTACTATTAAATAAAGTATGGGGCTATGAAATTGAAGTGGAAACAAATGTTGTAGATGTCTACATTCGTTATTTAAGAAATAAAATTGATGTTCCAGGAGAAGATAGTTATATCCAAACTGTTCGTGGAACTGGGTATGTAATGAGATCGTGATAAATAAGCTTAAAAGGAAATTTAATTGGCCCGCTAAATTTTCTTGGAAATCAATTACGTTGAAATGGACCATTCTAACATCATTAGTGATATCAATTTTATTTGCTGTGTTTGCAGTCATTTCGTATCAAATTAGTTCAAGATTAATGATTCAGCAAGAAGAGTTAACCTTTAATCGGACAATATCTGAGGTAACTAGCCGATTATCTAGAGGAACAGAGCCATTAAGTTTTAATAGCTCTGTTTTTTATCTGAAAGAATCGACCGGTGAATATGTTGGTGACAGTTATTACGGAGCCAGTACGTTAGAGTCTACTATGATGAATTTAAATAGCTTTATTTCTGAACTTTCAAGACCAGAAATGGATTTAAAAGTTTATAATACTGACGGTAATTTAGTTTTTGAAACAAAAAATCGCTATGTACCCTTTGATAAGTCGACTCAATCTGAAACAACAATTAGAACCTATGAATACGTTACAGGTTTGGTTTTACTAAAGCCAGTTTACTCTGATCAAACGGGGAAGTTAATCGGTTATGCACAAGGCTTTTATGATTTAGGTTTTTATTATAAATATCGACAACAATTATTACAAAATTTAGTAATTATAGGATTATTTGGTTTATTAGTCAGTGTGATGGTGAGCTTTTTATTATCAAGCTATTTTACCAGCCCTCTTAGGAAAATGGTAAGAACGCTAAATAATATTGAAACGGCACATAAGACTGGTCTTCGAATGCCAGTACCAAAATCAAATGATGAAATTTATGATTTAGCAAAAGCTTTTAATGATATGATTGAACGTATGGAACGATTTATTACGCAACAACAACAATTTGTTGAAGATGTGTCACATGAGTTAAGAACGCCTGTAGCTGTGATTGAAGGCCATCTGAATCTGTTGAATCGTTGGGGGAAAGATGACCCTGAAGTATTGGAAGAGTCTTTGAGTGCCTCACTACAAGAAATCACTCGTATGAAAAGTTTGGTACAAGAGATGCTTGATTTATCAAGAGCTGAGCAATCTGAGTTTCATTATAAAAATGAAACGTGCTTAGCAAAAGAAACAATCCAAACAACTGTAAGCAATTTTCAAATGCTTTACCCTGAATTTGTTTTTAATTTAGATGACGATGATTTAGATAATTCGGTTGAAATTAAGATGTATCGTAATCACTTTGAACAAATACTGATTATTTTATTAGATAATGCAGTGAAATATTCACGAGATAGAAAAGAAGTGATTATTTCAGCATCAAAATCTTATCAATATGTTGACTTAATGATTCAAGATTTTGGTGAGGGGATTTCTGAAGAGGAAATCGAAAAAGTGTTTAACCGCTTTTACCGAGTGGATAAAGCAAGAGCAAGACACACGGGTGGTAATGGCTTAGGTTTATCTATAGCTCAACAGCTTATTGAAAATTACAATGGGACAATTAATGTGAAAAGTCACGTCAATTTAGGTACGGCATTTTATTTATCTATTCCATATGTAGTCAAACAAAAAAATCCACAAATACCAACTGTTACAGAATAAAAAAGTATCTATCGAGATCTGCTATTAAAAGCGAGATTAAGATAGATACTTTTTATTTTAATTATCGTAATAAAGAAAGAAAATCGTCATTGGATATTTTTTGATCAAAATCAAAATCATCAACAATTAAAGTTGGAACAAAGTGCACATCGGCGTTTGCAGCTTCTTCTACAATATCTTGTAGCATTTTTTGATTATCTTGTTTGATTAACCCAAGTGTTTCCTCAGCAAATTCTCGTACTTCTTCTTGTGTGCTGAGAGATCCCCATTGACTTTGTGAATTATAGATATCTGTGATAACTTTAATTGCTTGTTCATTTGCTGGCACGTACTCATGCATCACATTGCCTAATGATAAACTAGCAGAATCTTTATTAAAAAGTTTAATCACGTAATGCAGATTTTCGCTGTTCACTTCTTTTGAGATTAAATCTAATTTTTCATCCCACCATTGTTTACAAAACGGGCAACGTAGATTAACAAATTCAAACAATAAATTTGGTGCATCAGCTTTACCAATTTTGATTCCAACAGAGCTAGTTACTTTTGTTGGATCGATTTTTTTTGTACCCATTGACTCATCTCCTTATTTTAAGGCAGCACTGTTAACCATTACTTCATCAATTAAGCCGTATTTTTTTGCTTCCTCAGCTGACATAAAGTTATCACGATCAGTATCTTGTTCGATGATGTCTAGTGGTTGACCTGTGTTTTCAGCTAAGATTTTATTTAATCTCTCACGCGTATTTAAAATATGGCGTGCTGCAATTTCGATTTCTGTCGCTTGCCCTTGAGCTCCTCCCAGAGGTTGATGAATCATGATTTCTGCGTTTGGTAATGCAAATCGTTTCCCTTTTGTTCCAGATGACAGTAGAAAACTTCCCATTGAGGCTGCCATACCTAAAACAATGGTCTGGATATCAGATTTGACAAAGTTCATTGTGTCGTAAATTGCAAGGCCAGCAGAGACACTTCCTCCAGGTGAGTTAATGTAGAGGTAAATATCTTTTTCTGGATCTTGGGCATCTAAAAATAATAATTGTGCAATAACACTATTTGCAACGTTATCATCAATAGGTCCGCTTAACATAATAATACGATCTTTTAGTAAACGAGAATAAATGTCATAAGCACGTTCACCTCTAGCAGATTGTTCGATAACTGTTGGTATTAAATTCATATAAATTCCTCCTAATAGTAACGCTACTAGACATATTTTAACATACTCTTTTTAATCTACCTAGAATTTAGCGTAAAAAAGGTCAATAAAGGTCAAAAAATTAAAAAGTAAAGAAAAAGGACATTCGTCCCCTAAATATTATGCTAAAATATGATATACTTTTCTTAAAAGAAAGTAACACGCCCTAAGGGAATCGAACCCCCGTCTCAAGAACCGGAATCTTGCGTGATATCCACTACACTAAGGGCGCATCTACTTGTATTAGTTTACCAAAAATATCTTAAATAGCAAGATGAAAAGGAGGAAAAGGTTATGAAGTTTACCCAAAATTTTCGACAAGGTCAAGCTCAGGTTCAAACCCAAAAATTATCTATGACCCAACAACTTCAACAATCTATTAAGATGTTACAGTTTGGTACTGATGACCTCCTGTCTTTCTTAAATGATAAAATGTTAGAAAATCCGCTAATTGATGTATCCGTTTCCGATATGGATACTCAGTATTTAGAAAGCAGTCACTATAATAGGTCGCAAGACAACGATAAAACAGATTGGATAAATCAAATACCAGAAAACGAGCAATCGCTATTTCATTATTTGATTGAGCAAATTCATCTTAATTATCGAGATACCCAACTTAGAAAAATAAGTTTATTTCTAATTGAGTTCATAGATACGAATGGTTATTTGACAATTTCTATAGAAGAAGCGATGGCTATAAATCATGTCAGTTATATTGAAGTGTTAGATGCTTTGACGTTAATACAGATGTTAGAACCTGCAGGAGTTGGAGCGAGAAATTTACAAGAGTGTTTAATGCTGCAAACAGAGCGAGATGATGAAGCACCTAATCAAGCTTACCTAGTATTAGAAGAATATTTTGATGATTTAGCAAATAGAAAATGGCAACGAATTGAAAAAAAATTAGGCCTATCATTAAAAGAAATACAAGAAATATTTGATTATATTCAAAAGTTGCATCCAAATCCCGGAGCAATATTTAGTAATGATGAGAACAGTTTGATTTATCCAGATTTAGTTGTAAAAGTAGATAAAGAAACAGATACTATTACTATTTCATCTACTAAAGTAGGACAGCCAGAAGTCAACTTTCAATCAAAATACTTTGAACGAATGTTGCGACAAGGTGGCACAGAGGTAGAAAAATATTTAAATGAAAAAAAAGCAGAATACGACTGGCTAAAAAAATCTCTTGAACAACGAGGAGATACTATATTAAGAGTTGGCAAAGAAATTGTTAAAAGACAATCTAACTTTTTTCTAAAAGATAGTCATCCACTGACACCGATGAAGCTAAAAGAGATCGCAAACGACCTATCACTTCATGAGTCAACGATTAGTCGAGCTGTAAATGGAAAATATTTAACGACAGAATTTGGCATATTTGAGTTAAGAAGTTTTTTTACGACAGGATTAGAGCAAAAAAATTCTTCTGATGTGATCGCAACTAGTGACATAAAAGAAACAATAAAAGAGTTAATAGAGGATGAAAACAAAGCAAAACCACTTTCAGATCAAAAATTAGTAGACCTGTTGAAAGAAAAAAACATTGATATTTCCAGACGTACAATAGCCAAGTATCGTGAAGAATTAGGAATACAATCATCAACAAAGAGAAAAAGATTTGATTATTAAACAAAAACTTGAGTGTCAGACTTGTATTATTTAGTCAGACTTGTTATTATAAGCATGTAAGGGTTGGACGAAATCATTAGTTATTTTGCATCAACCCTATCAAAATACAACATGTGGGTCAGAAAAAGTCTATCATGGACTAAATTTGTCCCTGTACTTAAGGAGTATAATCTATGAGCGATGATTTTGATATTATTGAACAGATTGCTCCTGACATGATTCAAGTGATTGAACAACGGTTTCGTATTTTGCGAAATATATATTGGAATCAGCCAGTTGGACGCAGAAAATTATCTGAAAAGGTAAATTTAACTGAGCGGATACTTCGAAGTGAAACAGAGGTATTAAAACAACTTAGTTTAATCGAAGTCTCTAAAATTGGAATGTCGCTTACTGAAAAAGGATTAAGTCTTTATAGTGATTTAGAAATAGTCATGGCAGAGCAGACGGGCAATCGTGTCCTTGAGAAAAAACTTGCTAGTAAACTTAATATTGAAAGGTGTTTAATTACTCCTGGCGATAGTGATGTTGAAAGTAAGGTGTTAGAGAAATTTGGAGATTTAACTTCTGATATTCTTGCAACACGTTTACCTGATGGTGAAAATATTATCGCCGTCATGGGAGGCACGACAATGGCTACAGTAAGTAAATGCATGTACCGACTAGAAACACCTAAAAGACATAATATATTTGTCCCTGCAAGAGGTGGGATTGGTGAAACCATTCAAACTCAAGCAAATTCAATAAGTGCAACCATGGCAGAACAAACAGGTGGCGAGTTTAAAGTGTTATATGTACCAGAACAAGTTAGTTCTGAAACGTATGAGTTACTCCTTCATGAGCCGACTGTTCAACGCGTATTAGAGTTGATATCTAAGTCAAACGTTGTGATTCACAGTATTGGACGTGCACTTCATATGGCAAAACGTCGTAACATGAGTGCAAGTGATTTAGCAATGCTTTCTAATAAGGGTGCTGTTGCTGAATCGTTCGGTTACTTCTTTAATAAAGACGGAGAGGTCGTCTATAAAATACCTCGAATCGGTCTTCAAATGAAAGACCTTCAAGAAATACCGTATGTTATTGCTGTTGCTGGCGGTAAAACAAAAGCCAAAGCAATTGAAGCATACATCAAAAATGCTCCTAAACAGACGTGGTTAATCACAGATGAAGGAGCGGCAAAACAGATTTTAAAAGAGGAAACTCTTTAAAATAAATAAATTTTTTCGATTTTCTAAAGGAGGAAATCTCACATGACAGTTAAAGTAGGTATTAATGGTTTTGGACGTATTGGACGCTTAGCATTCCGTCGTATCCAAGAAGTTGAAGGATTAGAAGTTGTAGCAATCAATGACTTAACAGATGCACAAATGTTAGCTCATTTATTAAAATATGACACAACTCAAGGACGTTTCAATGGTGACGTTGAAGTTCATGACGGATTTTTCAAAGTAAACGGAAAAGAAGTTAAAGTAACTGCTAACGCTAACCCAGCTGAATTACCATGGGGCGAATTAGGCGTAGACATCGTTTTAGAATGTACTGGATTCTTTACATCTAAAGAAAAAGCAGAATTACATTTACAAGCTGGTGCTAAACGTGTTGTTATCTCTGCTCCTGGTGGAAATGACGTTCCAACAATCGTTTATAACACTAACCATGAAATTTTAACTGGTAAAGAAACAGTTATTTCTGGCGCTTCATGTACAACAAACTGTCTTGCTCCAATGGCAGATGCTTTAAACAAAAACTTTGGTATTGTTGAAGGATTAATGACAACAATTCACGCTTACACTGGTGACCAAATGACATTAGATGGACCACATCCAAAAGGTGATTTCCGTCGTGCTCGTGCAGCGGCTGAAAACATCGTACCTAACACAACTGGTGCTGCTAAAGCAATCGGTTTAGTTATTCCAGAATTAAATGGGAAATTAGACGGAGCTGCTCAACGTGTTCCTGTTGCAACTGGTTCTTTAACTGAATTAGTAACAGTTTTAGACAAACAAGTTACGGTTGAAGAAGTTAACGAAGCAATGGAAAAAGCTGCTAACGAATCTTACGGTTACACAATTGATCCAATCGTATCTTCTGATATCGTTGGTATGACTTATGGCTCTTTATTTGATGCAACTCAAACTAAAGTTATGACAGTTGGCGACAAACAATTAGTTAAAACTGTTTCTTGGTATGATAACGAAATGTCATACACAGCTCAATTAGTTCGTACTTTACAATATTTCGCATCATTAGCTTAATTTTAATACACCCTATCAAGATTATCGAAGCGGGGAAGCAATCGCGCTTTCTCGCTTTTTTTGTTAATTCATAAGGAGGCGTCAACAAGCATGGCAAAAAGAACAGTTGAAGATTTAGATTTAAACGGTAAAAAGGTCTTAATACGTGTTGATTTTAATGTTCCAATTAAAGATGGAAAAATTACAAATGATAACCGTATTGTTGCAGCTTTGCCAACAATTAATTATGTTATCGAGCATGGTGGAAAAGCAATTCTTTTCTCTCATTTAGGTCGTGTAAAAACTGAAGAGGACAAAGAAGGCAAATCATTACAACCAGTTGCTGCTCGCCTTTCAGAATTACTAGATAAACCAGTTTCTTTCGTTCCTGAAACTCGTGGAGCTGAGCTTGAAAAAGCTATTAGCGAAATGAAAGATGGAGATGTGTTAGTTGTTGAAAACACTCGTTTTGAAGATATTGATGGCAAAAAAGAAAGCAAGAATGATCCAGAATTAGGTAAATACTGGGCTTCTTTAGGCGATGTATTTGTAAATGACGCGTTTGGTACAGCTCATAGAGCACATGCTTCAAACGTTGGAATTGCATCTAACTTACCTTCAGCTGCAGGTTACTTAATGGAAAAAGAAATCAAATTTATCGGTGGAGCTGTTGACGAACCTAAACGTCCATTCGTGGCAATTTTGGGTGGAGCAAAAGTATCTGATAAAATTGGTGTTATCGAAAACTTAATTGACAAAGCTGATAAAATCCTTATCGGTGGTGGGATGACTTATACATTCTACAAAGCCCAAGGAAAAAATATTGGGAAATCAATTTGTGAACCAGATAAAGTTGATTTAGCTAAAGAATTACTTGAAAAAGCAGCTGGAAAAATTATTTTGCCAGTGGATACAGTATGTGCACCTGACTTTGATAATGATGCACCAACTGAAATTCATGAAAGTAATATTCCAGATAATTTAGAAGGATTAGATATTGGTCCAAAAACAATTGAATTATTCACTAAAGAATTACAAGGTGCTAAAACAGTTGTATGGAATGGCCCAATGGGAGTCTTTGAATTACCGACATTTGCTAAAGGTACAATTGGCGTATGTGAAGCTATCGCAAACTTAAAAGATGCTACGACTATTATTGGTGGTGGAGATTCAGCAGCTGCTGCAATCCAATTAGGTTTTGCTGATAAATTTACACATATTTCAACTGGTGGTGGCGCATCACTTGAATACCTTGAAGGTAAAAAATTACCAGGTGTAGAATCTATTTCAGATAAATAAGACTAATAAGGAGTCGAGAACATGCGTAAACCGATTATTGCAGGAAACTGGAAAATGAATAAAACTGTTTCAGAAGCACGTGACTTTGCTGAAGCAGTAAAAAATAAAATCCCTAGTAACGATGTAGTGGATTCAGTTATTGGCGCACCAACTTTATTCTTAACAGATTTAGTTGATATTGCTAAAGGAACTGATTTAAAAATCGCTGCACAAAACTGTTACTTTGAAGACAACGGAGCGTTCACTGGTGAAACTTCTCCAGCAGCTCTAGAAGATTTAGGTGTTGACTATGTGATTATTGGTCACTCTGAACGTCGTGAGTATTTCCACGAAACAGATGAAGACATCAATAAAAAAGCAAAAGCAATCATCGCTCATAACATGACACCAATCGTATGTTGTGGTGAATCTTTAGAAACTTATGAAGCAGGTAAAACTGCTGAATGGATTAAAGGACAAATTACTGCAGCATTAGAAGGTTTAACAGCTGAACAAGTATCTAACTTAGTTATTGCTTATGAACCAATTTGGGCTATTGGAACTGGTAAATCTGCTGACGCAACAATCGCTGATGATATCTGTGGAGTTGTTCGTCAAACAGTTGCAGATCTTTATTCAGATGACGTAGCTGGAAAAGTTCGTATTCAATATGGTGGTTCAGTTAAACCTGAAAATATCGCTGAATACATGGCTAAAGAAAATGTTGACGGAGCACTTGTAGGTGGCGCAAGCTTACAACCTGATTCATTCTTAGCATTATTGGAGGCATTAAACTAATATGGAAAAAGCACCAGTAGCAATTATTATATTAGATGGTTATGGTAAACGTGATGAAGTTACAGGTAATGCTGTTGCACAAGCGAATACACCTAACTTTGATCGTTTTTGGAATAACTATCCTCACAACACACTAAAAGCATCTGGTTTAGATGTAGGATTACCTGATGGTCAAATGGGAAACTCTGAAGTTGGACACACTAATATTGGTGCGGGCCGTATAGTTTATCAAAGTTTAACTCGTATCGACAAAGCAATCGAAGACAAAGAGTTTCAAACAAATGTTGCCCTAAATAATGGGATTCAACATGCGTTAGATAATGATTCTGCGCTTCATTTATTTGGTCTATTATCTGATGGTGGGGTTCATAGTCACCAAAACCATTTATATGCCCTTTTAAAAATGGCAAAAGAGAGTGGCGTAAAAGAAACTTACGTACATGCTTTCTTAGATGGTCGTGACGTAGCACCAACTTCAGCTTATGGTTATATGGAAGAATTACTTAAAGTCATGAAAGAATTAGATTATGGAAAAGTTGCGACAGTTTCTGGGCGTTTCTATGCAATGGATAGAGATAAACGTTGGGAACGTGTGTCAAAAGCTTATGAAGCAATTGTAGATGGTATTGGCGTGAAAGCGACTGATCCACTGCAAGCTATCCAAGAATCTTATGACAATGAAGTAAATGATGAGTTCTTAGTGCCAGTTGTAATCGAAGAAAATGGTAAACCTGTTGGACAAGTAAAAGACAATGACTCTGTTATTTTCTTTAACTTCAGACCAGACCGTGCGATTCAATTGTCAAATGCTTTCACTGATAAAGAGTGGGAGCGCTTTGAACGTAAAAATCATCCTGAAAATGTTAAATTTGTGACAATGACTTTATATAATCCAAGTATTGTAGCAGAAGTAGCATTTCCTCCAATCGAAATGAAAAATGTAATTGGTGAAGTATTATCAGATGCAGGATTAAAACAATTAAGAATTGCTGAAACTGAAAAATACCCACACGTAACATTCTTCATGAACGGTGGACGTAACGAAGAATTTCCAGGAGAAAGTCGTATTTTAATCAACTCACCTAAAGTTGAAACATATGACTTGAAACCTGAAATGAGTGCTTATGAAGTAACAGATGCGTTACTTGCTGATATTAAAGCAGATAAACATGATGCGATTATCTTAAACTTTGCTAACCCTGACATGGTAGGTCATTCAGGTATTTTAGAAGCAGCGATTAAAGCAATTGAAGCTGTGGATGAATGTTTAGGTAAAGTAGTAGATGCAATTATTGCTAAAGGTGGATCTGCTATCATATTTGCCGATCATGGTAACTCAGAAACAATGACAACACCAGAAGGAAACCCACATACAGCTCATACGACTGTACCAGTTCCTGTTATTGTTACAAAAGCTGGCGCAACTCTTAGAGATGGCGGTCGTTTAGCAGATGTGGCTCCTACAATGTTAGACTTATTAGGTATCGAAAAACCTGAAGAGATGACAGGTGAGTCATTAATTAAATAATTCACGAGCTTTTAATTGAAAGTATTCGTGAAAATGGTACAATGATTATGGAAGAATCCTTCCATAGCTATAAAAACAATAATCCTAAAGGAGAGAAATGTTAATGTCAATTATTACAGATATTTATGCTCGCGAAGTCTTAGATTCACGTGGTAACCCAACTATTGAAGTAGAAGTTTATACAGAAAGTGGTGCTTTTGGCCGCGGTATGGTACCTTCTGGTGCTTCAACTGGTGAACACGAAGCTGTTGAATTACGTGATGGAGATAAATCTCGTTATTTAGGTAAAGGTGTTTTAAAAGCTGTTGATAACGTAAATAACATCATCGCAGAACAATTAATTGGATATGACGTAAGAGACCAAATGGGAATTGACCGTCGTATGATCGAATTAGACGGAACTCCAAACAAAGGTAAATTAGGAGCTAACGCTATCTTAGGTGTGTCTATTGCATGTGCTCGCGCTGCAGCTGACTACTTAGAAGTACCTTTATACCATTACTTAGGAGGATTTAATACTAAAGTATTACCTACTCCAATGATGAACATCATCAATGGTGGTTCTCACTCTGATGCACCAATCGCTTTCCAAGAATTTATGATTGTACCTGTAGGAGCTCCTACATTTAAAGAAGCTTTACGTTGGGGTGCTGAAGTATTCCACGCATTAGCTAAAATCTTAAAATCTCGTGGATTAGAAACTTCTGTAGGTGATGAAGGTGGATTTGCACCTCGTTTTGAAGGAACAGAAGACGGCGTTGAAACAATTTTAGAAGCAATTAAATCTGCTGGATTTGTACCAGGAAAAGACATTATGATTGGATTTGACTGTGCATCTTCAGAATTCTACGAAAATGGCGTATATGACTATACTAAATTTGAAGGCGAAGGTGCTGCAAAACGTACTGCTGCTGAACAAGTAGATTACTTAGAAGAATTAGTTAACAAATACCCAATCATCACTATTGAAGATGGTATGGATGAAAACGACTGGGATGGTTGGAAACTATTGACTGAACGCTTAGGCGAAAAAGTTCAATTAGTTGGTGACGATTTATTCGTTACAAACACTGAAATCCTTTCTCGTGGTATCGAAATGGGCGTAAGTAACTCAATCTTAATCAAAGTTAACCAAATTGGTACATTAACTGAAACATTTGATGCTATCGAAATGGCTAAAGAAGCTGGATTTACAGCTGTTGTATCTCACCGTTCTGGTGAAACAGAAGATTCTACAATCTCTGATATCGCAGTTGCAACAAATGCTGGACAAATCAAAACTGGTTCTCTTTCTCGTACTGACCGTATTGCTAAATACAACCAATTATTACGTATTGAAGACCAATTAGGTGAAGTAGCTGAATACAAAGGTTTAGCTTCATTCTACAACTTAAAAAACAAATAATTAACGTTTAAATATAGCTTATTCTAATGGAATTAAAACTGTTCGGACGTAGAGCACCCTCTAGGAAACTGGAGGGTGTTTTTTGTTTAATGAAGATCGTTTGGTAAGTATACCTAAACTATACAATACGTAGTCATTGATATATAATTGTTTAAATTCGTTAAATATACGTGTTTATTATATAAAAATCATTATAGGAAGATTACGTGATAAGAATTGGGTATGCGAGAGTTTTTTCCAGAGAACAAAATTTAGAAAGACGATTTGTGTTGGTAGAGGGTACAGAGGTTAAAAAAGGTTTTTCAGATAGATAAAGTGGTAAAGATAATAGTCATCCACAACTAAAAGAAATGATTAACTATATTAGAGAAGATGATATAATATGTATATTGGAATTAGACGGATTAGGACGAAATAATAAAAAATAACTAGTATCATGAATCAGATACAAGACAAAGGAGCCATACTTAAAATTCTTCATTTTTCGGCTCTAAATGGTATACAGGAGGATAACTTGAGAAGGTTACTAAATAATCTTTTCATTGAACTGTTTAAGTATACAGCCGAAAATGATCGTAAAAAGGTATGTAAAAGGCAAAGACAAGGTATTGAGTTAGCGAAAGAAAAAGGTAAATATAAAGGCGTCCTTTGGCTTATAGTGCTGATTCAGCAGATAAACAGAAGCGTGTAACTTATGAAAAAATAGTTGAGATGTTAGAGAAAGATGTTCCTATAACACAGATTTCAAAAGAGTTAGATGTAGCTAGAAATACGATTTATAGGATTAGAGATGAAAGAAATTAACTGTAATAAAGCGTCTCTAAAAAAATTTAGAGACACTAAATAAAATTAAGATAGCTTTAAGTTTTCCTCTTCTGTTTTTATTAAATTAGAAAAGTAAATCTCTTTTGTTGGATTAAAAAAATCAGGTTTTTTCCTATTTTTACTTTTTTCCTGATAGTAGTTAATAAGGTCAATAGCATCTTTTTTGAAAAACAATCGTAAATTAAGTTGTAGAGATTTTCACCACTGTGACAATTAATAAATATTCTTTTTAAAAGAATATCAGCAGTTGCAAAAAAATGTATGTCGTTTGAAGAAGACTCATTCCAATATAGAGTACTCCATATTGATAAATACGTTAAATCCCAAGCTTGGTTTATACACCCTTTTTTTATTTTCTCAAAATCTTTTGAATTAGAGTTTTTAGGAGCTTTTATATTCTCTTGATTAGAGAATAACAATATAACGTAAGTATTTATATACTGAGAAATAAGTAATTTATCAAAATTCCAATCCCAAAAATTCTTTATTTTTTCTACTGAAGAGTAGTTATTATTTTTATACAATTGTGTAATGTGTAAAATACTGGCATAACACATTTTAAAGAAGTCATTTCCAGCGTGGTAACTTAGATTATTATTGATAGTTGTTTCTTTGTTCTCCATGATATTGATGGGTAATCTATCAATTTTACCTTTAGCTAAATCAAACCAAAGTTGAGTTGGGATAAGATTAAATATTTCTTTGAATTGTACTAGTTCTTTTTTCGCATTATTAGAGTTGTTACTGTTATATGCATTCTCCATAATTGCAATGCTAGCATTAGGATTAATATCTAATAGGTGTAACCAAACCATCAATACAGATATTAAATTTTCTTCATTAGAGTCTTTTAAAAATCCATCAGTGCTTATTTTTAAAAGACTTGTTAGCAAATTTCTATCTAAAATTATTTGGCAATTATTTTCAAATGAAAGTTTTTTTATTATAGAATAGTCTAAAGCACCTTCTAATGAGTATTTTGGATGAAAAATAATCTGTTCATTATTTATATATTTTAAAATGTCGTCTATATCATTTTCTTCTAATATTAGAAAACTCATGAAATCATCTTCAAGCAATTTAATTAAAATCTATGTACTTTATTTTACTATGAATGAGAAACTTTATCATGTTAGAAAAAATAATTGTTATAAAAGCGAAAGGAGTTCTTATGAATACTTTAAGTTATGAATCAATTTTTTATAAGGTAGGCAGAAGATTAAAAAGATTACAAACATACTCAAATAATGAGTATGATACATTGCTTTTTTTGATACTAGGGAATATGAATTTACGAATAAACACACTTTTTTTTCTAGTTAATAATTCAACTTTTGATGGAGTGTTCCCACTTCAAAGAACAATTTATGAAATGAACATTTCTTTTAAAGTTTATATTGATGCAAATAATAAAAAAGAAATGTTAGAAGTTTATAAAAATAAGAAAGGTTTTGAGTTATCGCATAAAATCAGTAGGTTTATTAAAGAGGAGGATAGTAAAGTAATTACTGATAAAGAAAGCAAGAAATTAGAGGCGATGAAAAAAGATTTAATCAATGAATTAAAATCAGTTTCTGACAAAGGTATATACAAAACATGGTACGAGTTTGCTAGTAAAAAGTCTTTGTTAGAATTGAGTTTAGAATATGAGAATATATCATCATATTTATATAGTTATGATTTGATGTCAAACTGGGTACATCCACAAACAATGGAAGAAAACTTAAGTAATGACTTTCAGAATTATATATCAAGCCACAATAAAATGATTCTCTATACTAACTTACTATTGTCATTAAAATATTTGGAAGATAATTTATTATTATTATGTAATTATTTAGGATTAGTTGAGAGTAATCCAATATATGAAATAGGAAAAGAATTGGAGATATTAAAAATCAAAATCGAAAAATTACGTATAGAAAATGAATAAAAATGATTTATTGGAGTGAACAGAATATAATGCCCGATTTTAAAGAGAAGCTATCAAGTGTTTTATATAAAGATAAAGAATTTAAAATAAAGACTTCATTCAGAGAAGGATTTTATAATATAAATCATAAAGAATTGAATGATTTGATAATAAATTTGATGGATAATAATTTTAAATATCTCACTGATAAAAAATATATTTTACATTGGGATGGAATAGTGACTTATTTACAAATCTGCTCAAATGCAATGATGTATTTTGAAACATTTGAAATTAAACAAGCTTTATTATTTAATATTTTTGATGTAACAGACAATAAATTGGAGACAAAAATAGTAAATGATTTTCAAATAGAGTTGAATGAAAAGACGCTATTTAACGCTTTGAAACCTGATTATTTTACTTATATAGTTGGAGCATTTACAAACTTGAATGTTCTTCATAAGTATTTAATTCAATTTGTAAAAGAAACAAAGTTGAATACTTACTTAACTGATGAAATTAGTTTTAGTACTTATAAGGAAAGTATTGATAAACTGAAATTTATCAGAAATAAAGTTTTTATTCATCCTGAAGGAAATAATACTTTGATTGATACTTATTCCGAGATTGATTCAATAGAAGATGATTTTTTTAATTCGGAGATTGAAATAAAATACATTCATAAAGGCGAAGAATATAGTGAAAATTTGATTGAATTATTTATATCAACTTACTATAATTTATTATCATATTTTTTAAATATTTTAATTTTAAATAACAAAAATTACTATATAGATAATACTCAATAAAATTCTGATTTTATTGAGAAATATTTAAATTAATTTTTTCAAATAAATAAAATGCAAAAGAGAGTGATGTAATGAAAGAAGATAAAAATTCAGGTGTTGGATTTAGCTTGGCATTAGCTATAATTGTAGTTGGAATAGTATTACCGATTGTTTTTAAACAAACCCTAATAACAACAGTTTTTAGTGTAGTACTCGTATCAGTTGGAGTAGCAGGTTTAGGAATAGAACTTGAATCTTTTGATAATGGAAAAGGCTTTGCTTCAATTGGGATAGGAATATTATTTTTAGTACCAGCAATCAGCTTATTTTTTATAAATTCAACTTTAATTAAAATAGTTGGAGTTCTTTTACTTTTAATAGGAGTATTTGGAACTTTTGTAGGTGTCTCAGAACAAATTACAGTAAGAAATTCAAAAAAAACGACCAAAGAAGTAACTAAAGAAATAAAAAGTACTGATAAATCTATTAGTAAAGGCATGATACCTAATGTTAAAATTTTATTTTTTATCCTAGGAGCACTTGCTGGATTTATTGCTAATTTAGTAACTATTTTAGATTATTTAAAAATTAGATGATGAGTTGGATATTGCTAACTACAAAATGCATCCTAGTTAGTAGTACACTACAATCTATTTTTGAGAATGTTGATATATAAAGCTTTATGTAGTATGATTTCCTTCAAATAAAAGAAAAGTTCGTCTGACCGTATTGCTAAATACAACCAATTATTACGTATTGAAGACCAATTAGGTGAAGTAGCTGAATACAAAGGTTTAGCTTCATTTTACAACTTAAAAAACAAATAATTAACGTTTAAATATAGCTTATTCTAATGGAATTAAAACTGTTCGGACGTAGAGCACCCTCTAGGAAACTGGGGCTCTTTGTCAACTACTGTTGGTAAGAGTTAAAACGTTAGAATTTAGGATCTAGAAAACAACATGTTTTCTAGATCTTTTTTGGTGTCTTGAAGACAGATTTCTTTAAACAAATTGCTATTCGTAATTTGAAATTATAAAAACTTCTCATGCCATAGTCATTACGCTTAATGACTTTAATATGATTGTTCATACATTCTAAAGGACCGTTTGAATACGATGTTTCAAAAGTATTTTTTATTTCTTCTTGATACTTTCTAAATGTTTTAAAAACAGGTATATACTCTTGAAAAAGAGTTTTTTGATTGATTAAATCTACAAATAAAGAATAATCTTTTGTTTGAAAAGCTCTTAAAATCTGTTGATAAATATTATAAGCATCTGTAAGTTCAGCATTGTAAGTAAGTAGGCGTTCAAGTAATTCTTTTTCAGAAAGATACGTTTTAAATGAAGAGTGCCATTGTTGTTGAATAAAGTCTAGTTTGCCATAACTTTTTTGAAGTAATTTCCAATATTTTTTTATTCGTCTATAAATAATTCCATTATCTTTATGCTTTAATTGATTCATTATTCTAATTCGTATTTTTTGAAAAGCTCTACCAATGTGTTGAACTAGATGAAATTTATCTAAAACGACTTTAGCGTTAGGAAAAAGTCTCTTAGTTAAGATGATGTAGGGTTGATAAATATCAGAAACAACATACTTCACTTGTTCTCTGTTAGATAAAGAGAATCCGTTAAAGTATTTCTCGATCTTCGGTAATCTTCGATCAGGTAAAATATCAATTAACTCCTTAGTGTCAGCATCTATCATAATAAAACTCATAGATCCAGCTACTTTTTTTACAGATTTAAACTCATCAAAACAAAGGACAGCTGGTAAGGAATAACTATATTTCTGAATGGGTTGATACCATTCTTTAAGTACCCGATAAACAGTTGAAGTAGAAACGTTTGCTTGTTTTGAAATGTCACTCATAGATTGTTTAGAAGTTAGTTTTTTAGCAACAAGACGTTTTAAATTGTTAGAAATAGAATTGTTTCTAGAAACAAAAGGCGTATCTAAAACAAATGTCGATTTACAATCTTTGCACAAGAAACGACGTTTCTTTAATTGAACATATGTAACGTATTCAGAAATAGCAGGAACTTTAATTAAACTAGTAGTATATCCCCACTTAATAATGTGTGTATCCTTTTCTTCGCAATGAGGACAACATTCTGGTGTTTCATCTAAAAAACCTTCAAATACTCTAGAGAAAACTCCCTTTATTTTCCTAGTAGACAAACAATTTTCATTAAAAATAATATTTAGGTCTAGTATATTTAAGATATCTTTGATAGTCTGTGAGTATGACATGTGGTATCCTCCTTAGATTGTTGTTTCGCAATTTCATTCTAACGGATAACACATGTTTTTGTGTACTAAAAACTGCTGGTAACTTTCATTACCAACAGTAGAAATTATAGAGCCGAAACTGGAGGGTGTTTTTTGTTTTATAACAACATAATATACATCGTTATATCATTTCATTAAATCATAATAGATACTATGATATACTCATCGTGGATATTAAATTTACGGAGGGTATTATGGATAATAATTCAAACGATATGAATCGATTGCTACAAGAGTTAGCAAATCAAAAAAATAAAGATAGAAAATATCTCTTAAAAATAGAAATAGCAAAGGCGACTGATAGAAGTGTGAAGTTAGCCTTACAAGAGATATTAGATGATATTGAGAAAAAAGAAAAGACCAGTCGTATCATTGGGATCATTGCCTTAGTTGTTATAATCGGTGCTGTTTTATTTGTATTAGGCACACGAGAATCTAATTCAAAGAATACGGATAAATCACCAATCACGTCATTAAGTTCTAGCGAAGTAGTGTATTCAAGTCAAAGTGATTCAACAGAGATAAAAGAAAGTCGCAAGAAAGAAGTCAGTCTAACAAATCATCAAGTAGAAGAATGGGTTAGTGCAGTGTGGGATAAAAGACATCAAAACTATCCTGATTTGAAAGATAAGCGACTGAATATTAGAACTGATGATACAGACAAACTTGTCTACATTGATGTATTACCACCAAGAGATAAAGAGGTAGATAAATATTCTGTTTTTCGTATCAATGCAAAAGGTGAGTTAGAAGAATCAGGCTATTTTAATCAAAATGGAGGAATTAATAATTGGGTGGTTGTTTCAAGAGAATTTATGGATACATCAGAGGTTGATGTTAAACCAGAAATCACAGTTGATCAAAGTAGTTCTAAACAAAGTATTACCTCTGATGAAGCAATAAAATGGGTACAAGATTATTTAAAATCACAGGCTACAGAGCCTCTAGATTTTGAGGAAGTAACTTTTGACACGCAACAAAGTAGTGAGGGATTAACAGAAGTCATGATGTACACTTGGAATTCTGCACATACAGCAAAAACTTTTGTCGCTGTATATAGAGTGAATGCTGATGGTAAACTTGAAGAAGGTTCAATATATGGACATGATGACTGGCATGTTGTCAGTGATGAGTTTATTAAATAATAAAGAAAGACGAGTCACCTATTTTTTAGGTGGCTTTTATTTATATAGAAAACCATGATAAAATTTATCATAACAAACCAATGAGTGAGTGGAGGATTTTATGACCATTATAGATGAGTTATCAAGATTAACGCATGTTACACCAAATGAAAAAGCATTAGTAAGCTATATTTTAACTAATACACAAGACGTTCTAAACTACTCTCCCAAAGAGTTAGCTGATGAGGCTTTTGTGTCTATTGCAACGGTTTATCGTTTACTAAAGAAAATAGATCAACCTGGTTTCAATGAATTTAAAGTTGCTTTAGCACAGTCTTTGTCTACAGAACGAGTTGAGTTAACTGACGTAAATATCGACTACCCAATTAAAGAATTAGAAACAACAGATTCCATGATTAATGCTATGGAAAAGTTATATCAAAAAACGCTTTTAGAAACAAAAAAGGTGAGTAATGCTTCTTCTTTGAAAGAAGCCGTAGATTTATTACTACAAGCAAAACAAGTTGATGTTTACACAGCAGCTGGTAATTTATATTTTGCACAGAATTTTCAGTTTCAATTACAAGAAATTGGCTATGTGATACAAGTACCACAAGAAGATTATCTCCAACGTTTATATGCTGCTAATAGCACATCAGATCATGTAGCATTAGTAATTTCTTATGGTGGTAGAGGACAAACAACTCGTGCGGTTGTAGATTTACTAGTAAAAAATCAAACACCGATTATTTTGATCACCTCAACACAATCAAATCCTTTAACCACATTTTCAGATATTAAATTATATCTGAGTTCAGTCGAGAATCATTACAATAAATTATCCTCTTTTTCGACACGTTTTTCTTTATTGATGGTACTTGACTTACTTTATGCTGAACTATTTAGTCGAGAATATGACAAGAATCTAGAGTATAAAGTAGCTAATTATCAGAAAATGAATGATGAATTGAAATAGATGTTTCAATATAGGTTTAACTTTTTAATTGAAATTGATAACAATATTTCAACTTGTTTCATAAAGCCTCTTACGTAAAAAAATCGTGATAGTATTTAATTACAAGGAGATGAGTTTTATGAAAACAATTGTATTAGATATAGATGGAACATTATTAACCACACAAAAAACTATTACGGAAGCAACGAAAAATTGTTTGATTGACTTGCAACAAAAAAGGAATAAATTGATTTTGGCATCAGGTAGGCCAACTACAGGGATGCTACAGCTATCTGACGAGTTAAAAATGGCTGAATATGATGGCTTACTTGTATCTTATAATGGTTCAAAAGTGATTGATTGTCATACAAATATGGAATTATTTAATCAGGCAATGAGTATTGAAGAGGGAAAAGCGGTCTTAGAACACATGAAACAGTTTAGTGTGTCACCTATGATAGATAAGGATGACTATATGTTTGTGAATGATGTTTTTGGGTGCGTGATTGATTATAAAGATGCACCATTTAATGTTATTGAATATGAATCTCGTGGTGGTCATTATAAATTGTGTGAAAAAGATGATTTGGCTGAATTTTTAGATTATCCAATTAATAAAATTTTGACAGCAGGAGAGCCTGATTATCTAGCCGCTAACTATAAAAAAATGATGGAACCTTTTAAAGACACGTTAACTTGTGTCTTTACGGCAGATTTTTATTTTGAATTTACGGCAAAAGGTATCGATAAAGCAAAGGCTTTGGATACTGTTTTACGCCCATTAGGAATTTTTCCAGAAGATGTCATTGCTTTTGGTGATGGTCATAATGATAGGACTATGCTTGAATACGCAGGTGTTGGAGTAGCAATGGAAAATGCGGTGAAAGAGTTGAAAGATTCTTCAGACATTACCACAAAATCAAATGATGAAGATGGTATTGTCCATTTTTTTAATGAATTATTTGGTTAGGCAGATAAATAGATAAGGTTTGCATAGTATGATACACTTTCTTTATAATTACTTTTAGTAAGTGAAAAGAGAGGTGTCGTGTATGAAAAAAGTATTTCAACTATCTATTTTATTAGTATTTTTATCAGCTTGTTCAAATAATGAGGTAAATAATATGAGCGGTACAACAGAGAAAAGTAAAGTGACTTCAAGTCAAACTAAGCAATCTACTAGAGAATCCTCAATAGCATATTCAACAGTGTCTGGTGAAAAAGAAACGCAATTTGACGCAGGAACACTACTCACTGCAGTAGAACAAAATGACCTCACACTAGTGAAAGACATAGTGTCCAGTAAAACTTACAATATCAATGAACAAAATGAAAAAGGTGAAACCCCATTACTTATTGCAACACATAATAATCAAGTCGATATAGCAAAAGTATTGATAGATGCTGGAGCGGATGTTAACAAACAAGATAATATAGAAGATAGTGCTTATTTATATGCTGCAGCACAAGGTAAAACAGAAATCTTATCTTATATTTTGAAACACGCTACGCCTAATCAGACAGTTTATAATCGTTTTGGTGGCAATGCGATTATTCCAGCAGCTGAAAAAGGCCATCTTGAAAATGTTAAACTATTGCTTAAAGATGGAAAAGTAGATATCAATCATCAGAATGATTATGGATACACGGCTTTGATAGAAGCAGTCGCACTAAGAGATGGTTCAAAAGTCTATCAACAAATCGTTTCTGAACTGTTAAAAAATGGAGCCGATAAAACATTAAAAGATAATTCAGGACGAACAGCAGAAGACTATGCATCCCAACTAGGTTATGAAACTATTCTGAAACTATTGAAACAGTATTAAATTATGTTATTAAAATGACCGTTTAAGTGCTACTTTTTTGCCCTTATAATGGTTATTTTGTTTGAGAATGATAAATTTTTAAAGAAATATCTCTTAATCGTCCCTTTTTTTTCTTAAAGAGTTTTATTTTTCATAAACAAATGATAGAATGTATAAGATGACCTTATTATGTAAGATGTCAGTACTTCTAGGAGAATAAGGATGAGAGGGTAGGAAAGAATTCATGGCTAATTTTTTAAAGCAATTAATTGAAAATGATAAAAAAGATTTAAAACGCTTAGGGCATATGGCTGATAAAATTGATAAACTAGCACCACAAATGTCAGAGTTATCGGATGAAGAATTAAAACAAAAAACTGAGGAATTTAAAGCACGTTATGCTAAAGGCGAAACACTAGATGATCTACTTTTCGAAGCTTTTGCCGTAGTAAGAGAAGCAGCGAAACGTGTATTAGGACTATTTCCATATAAAGTACAGATGATGGGGGGGATTGTCTTACACGAAGGCGGTATTCCAGAGATGAAAACCGGTGAAGGTAAAACATTGACTGCCACTATGCCTGTATATTTAAATGCATTATCTGGTGAAGGGGTGCATGTTGTAACTGTAAATGAGTACTTATCAACACGTGATGCGAGTGAAATGGGTGAGCTATATAATTTCCTTGGATTAACAGTTGGTTTAAATATTAATTCAAAATCTTCTGATGAAAAACGTGTGGCTTACGCATGCGACATCACTTATTCAACAAATAACGAATTAGGATTCGACTATTTAAGAGATAACATGGTTGTCTATAAAGAACAAATGGTTCAACGTCCATTAAACTTTGCAGTAGTGGATGAGGTCGATTCAATCTTAATTGATGAGGCAAGAACACCATTGATTATTTCTGGACAAGCAGAAAAATCAACGGCTTATTATACAAGAGTTGATAACTTTATTAAAACTTTAGTTGAAGAAGAAGACTATAAAATTGATGTTCAATCTAAAACAATTAGTCTAACTGAACAAGGGATTACTAAAGCAGAAAAAAACTTTGATGTAAGTAACTTATACGACATTGAAAACACATCATTAACTCATTATATTGATCAATCACTACGTGCAAACTACATTATGTTACGAGATATTGATTATGTGGTACAAGAAGGAAAAGTACTGATCGTTGACCAATTTACAGGTCGTATCATGGATGGTCGTCGTTATTCAGATGGTCTTCATCAAGCAATTGAAGCTAAAGAAGGCGTTGAAATTGAAGATGAAACAAAAACAATGGCGAACATTACATTCCAAAACTACTTCCGTATGTATAAAAAGTTATCAGGAATGACTGGTACGGCGAAAACAGAGGAAGAAGAGTTTAGAGAAATCTATAACATGCAAGTTATTCAGATTCCGACAAACAAACCAATTATTCGTGATGATAGAGCAGATTTATTATATCCAACTTTATCAAGCAAATTCCAAGCTGTAGTAAAAGATATTAAAGAGCGTCATGAAAATGGTCAACCAGTCTTAGTCGGTACTGTAGCGGTTGAAACATCAGAATTATTATCTGATTTATTAACAAAAGAAAAAGTACCTCATCAAATCTTAAACGCGAAAAACCACTTTAAAGAAGCGGAAATCATTATGAATGCTGGTCAAAAAGGCGCAGTAACAATCGCGACAAACATGGCTGGTCGTGGTACGGATATTCGTTTAGGAGCAGGGGTTCGTGAAGCAGGAGGACTTGCTGTTATTGGTACAGAACGTCATGAATCTCGTCGTATTGATAACCAGTTACGTGGACGTGCGGGTCGTCAAGGAGATCCAGGTATGTCTCAGTTCTATCTATCATTAGAAGATGATTTAATGAAACGTTTTGGTTCTGAAAGAATTAAACTGTTCTTGGATCGCATGAAATTAGAAGACGAAGATGCCGTTATTCAAAGTAAAATGTTATCAAAACAAGTAGAATCAGCGCAAAAACGTGTTGAAGGGAATAACTACGATACACGTAAAAACGTCTTACAATACGATGATGTTATGCGTGAACAACGTGAAGTTATCTATAAACAACGTCGTGAAGTAATCATGTCAGATGTTGATTTAGAGCCTGTGTTATTAGGAATGGTTGAGAGAACGATTGGTCGTTATGTTGATGGTCACACTCAAGGAGAGAAAAAAGATTGGAATCTTGAAGGTCTAGTTGATTTTGTTGGTTCAACAATCACTCATGAAGATGCGATTAGTTTAGCTGACTTTGAAAATAAAACACCTGAAGAGATGAAAGTATTTATCTATGATAAAGCCAAAGCTATTTACGAAGAAAAAGCTGAAATCTTAAGCAGTGAAGAACAACTGATAGAATTCCAAAAAGTTGTTATTCTAAGAGTAGTTGATACAAAATGGACTGACCATATAGATGCAATGGATCAATTGAGAGAATCAATTGGCTTACGTGCATACGGTCAAAATAATCCATTGGTTGATTACCAAACAGAAGGATATGACATGTTCAACAATATGGTTGGGTCTATCGAGTATGAAGTAACACGTTTGTTCATGAAATCAGAAATTAGACAAAATGTTCAACGTGAACAAGTTGCTCAAGGTGAAGCGGTAAAACCAACTGCTGAACAAGGTCAAGTATCTAACGATGAGAAGAAACAACCGATTCGTGTTGACGAAAAAATTGGACGCAATGATTTATGTCCATGTGGCAGTGGCAAGAAGTATAAAAATTGCCATGGTAAACCATCATAATAAATCAAGGAGCGACTTAGTTTAACTGAGTCGCTTCAATTGTTTACAAAATAAGGAGATTATTTTATGGAAATAAGCGATATAAAAAATGAATTAAGTAAAATAGAGACAAAAATTACTAATTTTAGGGGGTCTCTTTGACTTAGAATCACTTGAGGAACAAATTGCTGAAGGTGAATATGAGATGGCGACCCCTGGTTTTTGGGATGATAACGAATCAGCTCAAGTTGTTATAGATAAAGTCAATCAGTTAAAATCACAATATGATACTTTTAAAAATACAGAAGAAGCCTATGAAGAATTAGAACTTTTACTTGAAATGGTAGAAGATGAAAATGATAGTGAGATGCAAAAAGAATTAGAAGAAAAATTAATTCAAACGATTCAAATTGTTGAAGACTACGAGTTATCTCAATTATTAAATGGTGAGTACGATCAAAATAATGCTGTATTAGAGCTGCATCCAGGAGCAGGTGGCACTGAATCACAAGACTGGGGTAGTATGCTTCTTAGAATGTATACTAGGTGGGCTGAATCAAAAGGTTTTCAAGTAGAAACACTTGATTATCAAGCTGGTGATGAAGCTGGTATTAAAAGTGTTACGTTACTGATTAAAGGATACAATGCTTATGGCTATTTAAAATCAGAAAAAGGGGTACATCGTTTGGTGCGTATCTCACCATTTGATTCAAACTCGAGACGTCATACGTCATTTTGTTCAGTAGATGTGATGCCAGAATTAGCGAATGACATCAATATTGAAGTGAAACCGGATGATATTAAAGTTGATACATTTAGAGCAAGTGGAGCAGGTGGTCAGCATATAAACAAGACTGATTCAGCCGTTCGTATTACACATATTCCAACTGGATTTGTGGTTTCTAGTCAGGCTCAACGTTCCCAATTAAAAAATAGAGAACAAGCAATGAGCATGTTAAAAGCAAAATTATACCAATTAGAAATAGAAAAACAGGAACAAGAAGCTGCGGCAATAAAGGGCGAGCAACTAGAAATCGGCTGGGGATCGCAAATACGTTCATATGTGTTTCATCCATACTCTATGGTAAAAGATCATCGAACAAATTATGAAGTTGGAAATACGCAACCAATAATGGATGGTGATATAGATGGATTTATTGATGCTTACCTACGTTGGAAGTTGTAATACTTTATTTGACAGTTAACAAGTAATTGATATATATTTGTAATCAAATGCCAAAGAAGACATGTTATACTGTATGAGAATAAGATTGTGTCGTTTAAAATAACAGGTTGGAGAGATAAATCTATGATAGAAATGAAAAAAGTAACAAAAAAATACTCCAATGGGACAACAGCCATTCGTAACTTATCTATCACTATCAATCAAGGTGAGTTTGTATATGTCGTTGGTCCAAGTGGGGCAGGTAAATCAACTTTTATTAAATTGATGTACCGAGAAGAAGTCGCGACAAAAGGGACACTTAATGTGTGTGGTTATGATTTATTAACAATAAAAAATCGAAATGTACCATACTTACGTCGCGAAATAGGTATCGTGTTTCAAGATTATAAATTATTACCACAAAAAACAGTCTATGAAAATGTTGCCTATGCTATGCAAGTAATTGGTAAAAAACCGCGTGAAGTAAAACGCCGTGTTTTAGAAGTACTAGACTTAGTTGGGTTAAAGCATAAAGTACGTGTGTTTCCTGATGAGTTATCAGGGGGAGAACAACAACGTGTGGCGATTGCTAGAGCCATCGTCAATACACCTAAAGTATTAATTGCCGATGAACCAACAGGGAACCTTGACCCAGAAAATTCTTGGGAAATTATGGAACTACTAGAAAGAATTAACAATCAAGGGACTACGGTCGTCATGGCTACGCATAATAGCACTATCGTAAATGAAATCCGTCATCGCGTGTTGGCTATAGAAAATGGACGTATTACAAGAGACCAAGATGAGGGGGATTATGGCTACGATGATTAGTAATTTTTTTAGACATTTAGGCAGTGCGTTAAAAAATTTAAAAAGAAATGGCTGGATGACAATAGCATCTGTTAGTGCTGTGACTGTAACACTAACACTTGTAGGAATATTTTTGGGTGTCATATTAAATGTGGCGAAAATTGCCGATGATATCAAAGATAATGTCGATGTATCAGTTTTTGTTGATATTGGAACGCCTGATAATGAAGTGAAGGAGTTAAGCAATAAATTAAAAGACATCCAAGGTGTGTCTAAAGTAACATTTTCGAGCAAGCAAGATGAATATAAAAAATTAGTTGATAAATTAGGTGATACGTGGAAATTGTTTGGAGAAGATGAAAATCCACTATATGATGTGTACGTTTTAACTGCAAAAGATGCTGAGGATATCCCATCTATTCAAAAGGCGGCATCAGCACTACCTAGTGTATCAAAAGCGGATTATGGCGGTCGAAATTCCGATAAGTTATTTAAATTATCTAAAGACATTAGACTTTGGGGAACAATTGCAGCTGTTTTCTTATTAGGTGTAGCAGTCTTCTTAATTTCTAATACCATTCGAATTACCATTATTTCAAGAAAACGTGAGATTCAAATTATGCGTTTAGTTGGGGCTAAGAATAGTTATATAAGAGGGCCATTCTTTTTAGAAGGAGCATTTATTGGTATTTTAGGTTCCGTTATCCCAGTTCTATTAGTAACATTTGCTTACCCAAGAGTTTATGTCATCTTTACGAAAAGTATGATTGCTAATGCTTCCTATGACTTAATTGCGCCAGGTAACTTAATTTGGCAATTAAATACTTTATTAATCGTTGTCGGTGTAGTGATAGGCTCAATTGGATCGGTTATGTCAATGAGACGCTTTTTAAAAGTTTAATAGTAAAATTGTGAGAATAAGGAATGTGTTCCTTATTCTCTTTTTTGTACATTTTATTCACGAATGATACACCAGGTATGCTATAATGTAGAATAGAGAATATAGAAGGAGTGATGTATATGACTGATCACCAGACTGATAGTTTACAATTAGTAGTCATTACTGGAATGAGTGGTGCAGGTAAAACTGTTGCGGTACAAAGTTTTGAAGATATGGGTTACTTTTGTATCGACAATTTACCACCAACGTTAATTCCAAAATTTTGGGAATTGATTAAAGAGTCAGGTAAAATCACTAAAATTGCATTAGTTATTGATTTAAGATCTCGAGCGTTTTTTGAAGAAATTCAAAGCATGCTAGTTGAAATAGAGAATACAAAATTAGTTGATACGACCGTGATGTTTTTGGATGCGTCAGACCAAGAGTTAGTATCACGATATAAAGAAACAAGAAGAGCCCATCCTCTTGCAATGGATGGTTTAGTCACAGAAGGAATCAAAAAAGAGCGTGCTCTTTTAGAAGAGTTAAAAGGGGAAGCACAACTCGTCATTGACACAACAGAACTAGCTCCAAGAGAGTTAAGAGAGCAAATCATGCAAAACTTTAAAAATCATGATTCTGATACTTTTAGAGTAGAAATGGTTTCATTTGGTTTTAAGTATGGTTTGCCTATTGATGCGGATATTGTAATGGATGTTAGATTTTTACCAAACCCACATTATGTTGAGGAGCTAAGACCGTTAACTGGAAAAGATAAGCCAGTGTATGATTATGTCATGAGTTCAGAGATGACAGAATCTTTCTATAAAAAATACGAAGATTTAATTTTAGATATATTACCAGGATACATTAAAGAAGGAAAAATGAGTTTGACGATAGCAATTGGTTGTACAGGAGGTCAACATCGTTCAGTTGCCTTAACTGAGCGATTAGGAAGCAAAATTTCGGAAAACTACAAGACCAATATTACCCACAGAGATATGATGAAACGTAAGGAATCAATCAATCGTTCATGAAAACGTATCGCATAAGAAAACCTAAAATTGTTGTGATTGGTGGGGGAACGGGCTTGCCAGTCATATTACATGGTTTGAGAGATCAAAGTGCTGATATTACAGCAATTGTGACCGTAGCAGATGATGGTGGAAGTAGTGGGCTTCTACGTCAAAGCATTAATATGAGTCCTCCTGGTGATTTGAGAAATGTTCTTGTGGCACTATCTGATATGCCACAAATGTATGAAGATATTTTTCAATATCGATTTAAAGAAGAAGATAATTTTTTAGCGAATCATACGATAGGAAATCTAATTATTGCTGCGATGTCTGAAATGAAAAATAGTACTTATGAAGCAATTCAGTTATTAAGTAAATTTATGCATGTTGACGGGCATATTTATCCAGCAAGTGAGCAGTCAATGACGCTTCATGCTAAATTTTCAGATGGCAGTAACGCAACAGGTGAGAGTGTTATTGCAAAAGAAAGAAAGAAAATAGATTACGTGTACGTAACCAATACAGCAGATGGTAAACCAGTAAAACCTGCTAGAAAAGTTATTTCAAGTATTCGTGAAGCAGATATGATTGTTCTTGGACCGGGTAGTTTGTTTACGAGTATTTTACCTAACTTAATGATTAAAGAACTAGGTGAAGCTGTATGCAAATCGGAAGCCGAAGTCGTTTATATTTGCAATATTATGACGCAAAAAGGAGAAACAGAGCATTTTTCTGATGCAGAACATGTTAAAGTATTACATAATCATTTAGGGAAACAATTTATAGACACTGTGTTAGTTAATACAGAACCAATACCTGAAGATTATATTGATCCTGATGTATATGATGAGTATTTATTACAGGTAAAACATGATTTTAAAGGATTGCGTGATGAAGGATGTCGCGTGATTTCTGCTGACTTTTTAGAATTAAAAGACGGCGGTGTTTTCCATGACCGAGCAAAAGTAGTAGATGAGCTGTTTCGTTTGGTCTTTGGAGCTAAATATTAGAAGAATGGGGTGGTCAACATGTCTTTTGCATCGGATGTAAAAAAAGAACTGACAACACTAGAAGTTCATAAAGAACATGCAAAAGCGGAATTGGCAGCTTTAATTCGAATGAATGGTTCGGTGACATTAGCCAACCGACAATTTGTGTTAAATGTACAGACTGAAAATGCGGCAATAGCTAGACGGATTTATACATTATTAAAAGACCACTATGAAGTAAATAGTGAATTATTAGTTCGTCGTAAAATGAAATTAAAAAAAAATAATGTCTACATCGTTCGATTGAAACAAGGGACAAAAGAGATACTAAATGATTTAGAAATCATGGATGGTGTGATGTTTAATACACATGTTTCAGATAATATTATGGGCAACGAACAAAAAATGCGTTCTTATCTTCGTGGGGCATTTTTAGCTGGAGGCTCTGTTAATAATCCTGAGACAAGTCGCTATCACTTAGAAATTTATTCGATGTATGAAGAACAATGTCTTGATTTGTGTGAAATGCTAAAGTTTTATGGGTTGAATGGCCGTGTCGTTGAAAGACGTACAGGGTTTATTACTTATTTAAAAGGGGCAGAAGAAATTGCTGACTTCTTAGTCTTAGTTGGTGCGACTAATGCCATGCTTAAATTTGAAGATGTCCGTATTGTCCGTGATCTGCGTAATTCCGTGAATCGCTTGATGAATTGCGAAAATGCCAATATGAACAAAACAGCAGATGCGGCAAAACGCCAAATCGAAAACATAAAACTTATTAAAGACACAGTTGGCTTAGAGCAGTTACCAGAAAAATTACGTGAAGTAGCTGAAATAAGACTTGAAAACCCTGAAATTAGTTTAAAAGAACTTGGAGAGATGATTCCTTCTGGTCCAATCACTAAATCTGGTATCAATCATCGTATTAGAAAAATTAATGAATTTGCGAATACCTTAGTTGAAACGACTTAAATAAGCAACCAATGGATAGCCTTATCTGTAAAATAAATAATGTTATTTACGGATAGGGTTTTTTTATGTTTTTTTCCTCTAAATATCTTTAATTAAATATGGTATAATGTGAAAGTGATTGTATGATATGAATCAGTTGGAGGAGGGGCAATATGGAAATCGAAAAAACAAATCGAATGAATGCTTTATTTGAGTTTTATTCAACTCTTTTAACTGAAAAACAAATGAATTATATTGAATTATATTATGCTGATGATTTTTCTCTAGGTGAAATTGCAGAAGAATATGATGTGAGTAGGCAAGCGGTCTATGATAATATAAAACGTACTGAAAAATTACTAGAAACATATGAGAAAAAATTACATCTATACTCAAATTATGTGGTCAGACAAGAGATGATTGATGAAATAAAATCATTACTTAGAGAGTCTTATCCTGAAACAGAGAAAATTAAAGCATTATTAGATAACATTCAAGAAATAGAAGAAGAGTAGGAGTTTTAAATATGGCTTTTGAAAGTTTAACAGATCGCTTACAGGTAGCGATGAGTAAATTAAAGAAAAAAGGGACGGTAAAAGAAGAAGACGTTAAAGATATGATGCGCGAGATACGTCTTGCGCTACTTGAAGCTGACGTTAACTTACAAGTCGTTCGTGGATTTGTTAAAAGTGTTGGTGAACGAGCTGTCGGAGTTGAAATCCTAGAGTCTCTTAATCCAACGCAACAAATCGTAAAAGTAGTTGATGAAGAATTAACGAAAGTATTAGGTTCTGAAGCAGTTGGTTTAAATAAATCACCAAAAATTCCAACAATTGTTATGATGGTTGGGTTACAAGGTGCTGGTAAAACAACTTTTACAGGTAAAATTTCAAATTTTCTGAAACAAAATGAGAAAGCCAGACCTTTACTAATTGCAGCTGACGTGTATCGTCCAGCTGCTGTTGATCAATTAAAAGTAATAGGCCAACAACTTGATATTCCTGTTTTTGAAATGGGAACTGATGTTGACCCAGTGGAGATTGTTCGTCAAGGTTTAGAACAAGCAAAAGAAAATAAAAACGACTATGTATTTATTGATACGGCAGGTCGTTTGCATATTGATGAAACGTTAATGGATGAGTTGAAACGTATAAAAGATTTTGCTCAACCAAACGACATCTTGCTAACAGTTGATGCGATGACTGGTCAAGATGCCGTAACAGTTGCTCAAAGTTTTGACGAGCAGCTAGATGTTACAGGGGTTGTGTTAACGAAACTTGACGGGGATACTCGTGGTGGTGCGGCGCTCTCAATTCGAGCTATTACAGGAAAACCAATTAAATTTATAGGTACTGGTGAAAAATTAACAGATATCGAAGTATTCCATCCAGATAGAATGTCTAGTCGTATTCTTGGTATGGGGGATATGCTTACTCTGATTGAAAAAGCTCAAAAAGAATATGATGAAGAAAAAGCAGAAGAACTAGCGCAAAAAATGCGTGAAAATAGCTTTGATTTTAATGATTTTATCGAGCAATTAGACCAAGTGATGGGCATGGGACCATTAGAAGATTTGATTAAAATGATTCCTGGAATGAACAATGTACCAGGTCTTGATCAATTACAAGTTGATCCAAAAGATGTGGCTCGTAAAAAAGCGATTGTATTCTCAATGACTCCTGAAGAAAGAGAAAATCCAGATTTATTAAATCCAAGTCGTAGAAGACGTATAGCGGCAGGTTCTGGTAACTCAGTTGTTGAAGTAAATAGAATGATTAAACAATTTAATGAATCACGTAAAATGATGCAACAAATGACTAAAGGTAATATGCCAGCTGGACTTGAGAATATGATGGGTGGCGGAGTCAAAGGCAAACTTGGTAAAATGGCCATGAACAAAATGATGAAAAAGAATAAGAAAAAAATGAAAAACAAGAACAAAAAGAAAAAGAAAAAATAAAAGAAGGCCGTGTAGTGCACCCAAAAAGTCTAACTTTTTGGGTGCACTAAACTAAGAGCCTTCTTTTTTTATTTAAACAAAATTGTTTATATACGAAATAAAAATAGGGTGTTTGAAGCTATTCATAACTTAATAACGTTTATTTGTAGTAAGAAATAATTCAAACGGATAAACTGTACTTATATAAATGAATGAGGTGAACAGAATGAAGGATGCTACTTATTGGGCAAATGAAGTGAAAGAAAAACGAGTTTCAGTAGATGAGTTACTAGATGAAACGTATAAAAAAGCGGTAGAAAACAACGAGTTGCATTGTTTTGTAGATCTTGATTTAGATAGGATAAAGGATAATGTGGCAAGAACAGATTATAATGGAGCGTTCTATGGCGTTCCATTTCCTTTAAAAAATATCGGACAGCAAAAAAAAGACTGGTTAAACACATCAGGTTCAAAATTATTTTTAGATAATCGGTCGCATTTAACGGATAACTATGTCAGTCAAATAGAATCTGCTGGATTTATTCCATTTGGTGTTACAAATGCCCCTGAGTTTGGGTTTAAAAATGTAACAGATCCAGAATGTCATGGCGTAACAAAAAATGCATGGGATAAGGATTATCATGCAGGGGGAAGCAGTGGAGGAGCAGCATCAGCTGTCGCATCTGGTATTGTTCCAATTGCTGGAGCAAGTGATGGTGGAGGGTCTATTCGAATTCCTGCAAGTTTTTCCGGTTTATTAGGATTAAAACCAAGTCGTGGAGCTATTATAACCGGCCCAAACGAATGGCGTGCATGGCAAGGGGCTTCTGTTAATTTTGTATTAGGTGTATCTGTAAGAGATGCAAGAAGTCTGTTGTCTATCTTGAAACCTAGACAGCAAGTGTCTCCTTTTTTATTCCCACAAGAAAATGCTTATGATAAAAAGCATTTAAAAATTGCCGTTTGTCTTGATTCACCAGTAGGAAATCAAATATCAGATGAGGCTAAAAAAGCAGTAAAAAAAGCTATTCGTTTTTTTGAAAAAGAAGGTCATACTGTTACAGAAATCAACTACCCAATCAATGGTGAGCAGTTGATTAGAAGTTATTACACGATGAATGGTGGGGAAACGGCTGCAATGATGTCATCAATTGAAAATAATTTAAAACGTGAGCTAACGATGAATGATATGGAATTAATGACCTGGACATTGTATCAATATGGTCAGAAATTATCAGCTGCAGATTATGTTCAAAGTTTTTATCCATGGGATGATTCGACCAAAATAATGGAAGAATTGTTCACTGAATACGATGCATTTTTATCGCCTAGTGCGACAACCACAGCACCCAAAATAACTGATGATTTACAAAGTGGTACTATTCGTAAAAGTATGCACGCAGCAAACGAATTAGATAAGCATGAATTAGCTAACTTAGTATATGATATGTTTGATAAAAGCTTGCAAATCACACCATATACTCAACTTGCTAATCTGACTGGTCAACCAGCGATTAATTTACCTATATATGTAGCAGATAATGGGTTACCAATTGGTGTTCAGTTGATGTCAGCCAAAGGAAATGATGGTCTGTTATTAGATATAGCCGAAAAATTTGAATTAGAAGAGCAATTTATCCTACCAGCTTATTATAGATAAATAAAAAACTGACTAGTGAGAACTACATCTCATTAGTCAGTTTTATTGGATTCATCAATTGATAATTATCATGATGTTCTTGGTATAAGGCTTTTCTTTTTTCTTCAGCACTGATATTTAATGCAATACCGACAAGTATGGATAGGGTCATTAGGTTTGAACCACCGTAACTCATAAATGGAAACGGCACACCAGTCATTGGCATGATACTCAAAATACCGCCTAAATTGACAAATAGTTGAAGCAAGATAGCTGTACTAATCCCAATACACGCTAGAGAGTTAAACGCATTGGTTGATTTAATTCCAATAGATAAAATTCTGAGAATTAAATAAAATAAAATCATCAGGATAATGATACTAGCAATTAACCCAAGTTCTTCCATAGTAATAGAAAAAATAAAGTCAGTTTCAGCTACAGGTAAAAATCCTTTTTTCTGAATACTTTTTCCTAAGCCTTTACCAAACCAACCGCCATTGTATATAGCAAAGTACGAGTTAACTAACTGAAATCCATTATTTAACTTATCTTCAAAAGGATTGCTCATAACAGAAAATCGTTTGTAGACGTGAGAAAAACGCTCAGGAATTAACATCCCACCATTAAACATGACGATTTGCCAAACAAGTCCAATGAAAACGACCAGCCCTCCGAAACTTAAGAAAGTATATCCCCAAGGAATTCCACTTGCTAATATTAATATGGCAAAAAGGAAGAAGATAATTGCAGCGCCCCCCACGTTTGGTTGGATAAGGACTAGCAGAATCATGCCACCGATAATGGCTGTTGGCACCAAGACTGACTTAAAAAAATTTTGATTAATTGACTTTTGTCGTTTTGAAAAAATAAATGAACAATATAAAATGGTTGAAATCATCACAAATTCAGATGGTTGAAAACTAAAACTTCCGATTGAAATCCATCGCTGTGCTCCACTAATGGTTTGTCCCAGACCTAAAATACTTGTAGCAACCAATAAAATGTAGGTGATAGCTAACATGATTTTTTGAAAGACATCGGTTTGGTAGACTCGTAATTTGGTTTTATAAATAATGGCTATAAGGATAAGTGAAATAATAAAAAAGATGCCTTGCTTTGTTGCAATGGAAAAAATACTTTTTCCTTGTTGGTTTAATTTATAAGAGCTAGCACTAAAAATCATCATAATGCCAATAATGTTAAGAATCATATATGGAATTAAAATTTTAAAATCAATAAATTGTAGTTTTTTTCTCATGGAGTTGTCCCCTCTATTGCAATTACATTTTGATACATACTAACTAGTATAACAAAAAATAACACTAAAAAAAGATGATTTAACAAAATATCATAATTTTATCAAACTTTTAAAGAGTTATTAGTCACTAGATAAAGTCTATCTGAAAACAAAGAAAAATGGTATGATAAGGTGTTGATTATTAAGGAGTGAAGTATGTGAGAAAAAAGATTGAAATGAATCCATTAACGAGTATTTCGATTCTATCTATTTCGTTTATTTTAACAAGTGGTGTATCAATAAATGGGACTCTCCCTTTTATCAAAAAATCGTTAGAATTAAGTCAAGTAAAAGCAGAACTACTCAGTACAATACCAAGTATCACAGTTATTATATTTATTTTACTGTCTTCCAGT
The DNA here is from genome assembly GCF_002026305.1 of Vagococcus martis. NCBI lineage: Bacteria > Bacillati > Bacillota > Bacilli > Lactobacillales > Enterococcaceae > Vagococcus > Vagococcus martis. The sequence continues at coordinate 2,197,247 of NZ_MVAB01000001.1, forward strand.
ATCTCAAAAAAAATTGGCATGAAAAAAACAGTCGTTGTTGGCTTATTATTAGTTTGTATAGGTGGTGTATTACCAAAATTCACACCAAATAGTTATGCATTAATCTTTTTAGGTAGATTATTATTAGGTGCTGGTTTTGGGATGTACAATGCGTTATCGGTCAGTTTTATAAATGGTTTATATAATGGTAGAAAACGATCAGAGCTTTTAGGTATTAGAAATGCTGTTGAAGGACTAGGTCAAATGATTCTAACCTTTATTGCAGGAGTTCTTATCACAAGTAATTGGACAAATGCATATTTAATTTATTTTTTAAGTTTACCTATCGCTGTTTTATTTTACCGATTTGTTCCGGACATTGTGTCACAGACAAAAAAAGAAAAGGGTACATTCAAGCTGACGTTTCCACTTCTTCTTACAGCATTATTTGCATCAAGTTTAGTGATGAATTCCATTGCAGTAGCTGTAAGATTTCCATCACTAGCTATAGACCTTAAAGGAGAGCAAGTTAATACAAGTTTATATCTTTCTATCATGCCGATTTTAGGGATTATTGCTGGATTTCTTTTTGAAAAAGTTATTCGTCGCTTTTCATTTAATACAATTTATTTGGCATTAGGAATTAATATATTATTTAACTTATTGGTTTATTTATCAGATATATCATTCACATTGTTATTGATTGGTTTGTTTATATCTAGTGTCCCTGTCGCTTGGGTTCTACCATATATTTTTAATCATATCGAACAAATAGCAAAGGACATGGATATTAATCAATCAACTTCTGTTATTTTTATTGGATGCAATTTGGGTGTTTTATTAGCTCCAGTTATCATGAGTTTATTGAATTCATTGTTTCATTCGATAGATTTAAAATTTCCGTTTCTTTGCTTTACCATAATCTATACTTTAGTTTTTGCATTGATTCGTTTGAAGCATAACAAGATTGAGAAATTCATGAGTTAATAATGAGAATTTATTCGTCTAAGCCTTTAACTGTAAAAACTGCTTTATAATGAGTCTAGAAAATAGATGAGGTGACGTGATGAAAAGAGTTCTTGTTTTACACACAGGTGGTACGATATCTATGACACAAGGAGATAGTGGTGGGGTTGGTTTATCTGATAAGCATCCATTAGGAGATAAATTTTTACCTTTACCAAAGAACATTGAATTGGTAACAGAAGAAATATTTAATCTCCCTTCACCACATATTACACCTAAAGAGATGTTAATTTTAAAAGAACGCATAGAGCAAGCTGAGTCACAAGATTTTGTCGGAGTTGTGATAACTCATGGGACTGATACACTAGAAGAAACAGCTTATTTTCTTGAATTAACTTTAAAAAATCATTTAGCAATGGTTTTGACAGGTGCGATGAGAAGTAGTAATGAGATTGGATCAGATGGATTATACAATTTTCGTCAAGCAATAATTACAGCTTCACATGAATCTGCTCGAGATAAAGGTGTGTTGGTTGTAATGAACGATGAAATTCACGAGGCAAGATTTGTTACAAAGACTCATACAACAAGTGTTGATACTTTTCGAGCACCGACTTTTGGACCGATTGGAATATTGTCTAAGAACAAACCAATATTCTTAAAAGATGTTATAGAAGAAGAAGCATATTCAATTAGAACAGTTGATGGAACCATACCGATTGTTAAAGCCTATGCTGGGATGGATGGGACTTTGTTCCATTTATTATCAGAGACAGAGATTGATGGGGTCATCATTGAGGCACTTGGTGCTGGCAATTTACCTCCAGAAGTTTTACCTAGTTTAGAAAAATTACTAGAAAAGGGTGTTCCGGTTGCTCTTGTATCCCGCTGTTCTAACGGAATTGCAGAAGATATTTATAGTTATGTTGGTGGTGGTGTGGAACTTAAACGTATGGGTGTGATGTTTGTTAGAGGGATTACTGGACCTAAAGCTCGCCTAAGATTACTTGTTGGTTTAAATGCAAAATTGAACAAAGAAAGTTTAAAACATTATATGACTGAAATTTAACATTTTAAAAGTGTTTAATTATAGGTTCTAAAAGAACTATCATAATTAGGCACTTTTTTCTTTTATGTATATGTTTTTAAAAAAGGTACATTATGTTATAATTTAGTTACGTAAAAGTGATAAGAAAATGACAATATGAGGTGATTTAATAGAGAATATTAAGACACATAAGTTCAAAAAACAAACGATTTATTTTTGTGTGGTTATTTATAGTATTTTTTTCATAAAAATACCTATAAAAGTTTGTGAAATAAATGTCCTATAAATAGTCAGATTGCACAAATATAGCCACAGATATGTAAGACCACACAATGAAAACGCTTTTTCTTTTATGTATTATTTGAGTATAAATAAATTTGTCAAGGAGGACGTTATGGAAACGGGAAAGAAGGGTATCGCGTTACTTGAAAAAGGGATTGACGTTTCAAACGGTGAAGTCGAAAAGATTGCACAAAGAGGATACAATGAAGACTTGTTACCTAAGACAGAGGATCAACGTTCAATGAGTTGGAAAAACTATTTTACACTTTGGATGGGATCGGTTCATAATATTCCTAATTATGCAGCAGTTGGCGGTTTTTTATTTTTAGGATTATCGCCTGCTAATATTATGTTTGCATTAGTGTTAAGCAGTTTAGTCGTTGCTGGACTAATGATTTTAAATGGAAAAGCCGGAGCAAAATACGGTATCCCATTTTCAATGCATTTACGATCTACTTATGGGACTCTAGGGGCTAAACTTCCCGGATTTTTAAGAGGGATTGTAGCAGCAATTGCTTGGTTTGGATTACAAAATTATACAGCATCATTGGCATTATTGATTCTTATAGGTAAGTTTTGGCCTGGTTTTTTAACTCTTGGAGGAGATTTTAATTTCTTTGGTATTGGTTTGCCAGGATTAATTGCTTTTACTATATTTTGGGGGATAAATGTATTAATTGGATTAGGTGGAGGGAAAGTCTTAAATAAATTTACGGCTATACTAAATCCACTTATCTATGTTGTGTTTATCGGCATGACGGTTTGGTCAGTAAATGCAGCCGGTGGGTTTGGCAATATACTAGCTTATAGACCAAACCTAGAAGGTGTGACAATCTATTCACCTCTAGTCGTTTATCTCATGATAATTAACTCTGTTGTTGCAGTTTGGGCAGCACCTAGTTCAAGTGTAGCAGATTTTACACAAAATACTAAATCAATGAAAGATCAAGTATTTGGTCAAGGATTAGGTTTATTGGTTGGCTATGTTATTTTCGCTGTATCAAGTGTGTCAATTTTAATTGGTGGTTCAATTTATTACGGTGTTGAAGAATGGAATGTTTTAAATATTGTAAATAAATGGGGAAATTTACCAGCTGTAATTTTATGTATTATCGTGTTGTTGATGACGACTATTTCAACAAATGCAACAGGTAATATTGTACCAGCAGCTTATCAATTGTCCGCCCTGTTTCCGAAAAAAATTAATTACAAAAAAGGTGTGTTAATCGCAGGGGTGATTAGTTATGTGATTATGCCTTGGAAATTAATGGAAAACCAAGAAAGTATTTATACGTTTCTAAACATGATTGGTGCGGTTATTGGACCAGTTGTTGGAGTCATGTTAGCCCAATATTATTTTGTTGCAAAGCAAAAAATTAATTTAGATGATTTGTATATGGATACAGAAAATAATAATAGCAATAATGCGTACTACGGTGTCAATAAAGCAGCGTATATTGCAACTATCATAGCTTTAGTTGTTTCAATCAGCGGTGAATTTATTTCATCATTAAAAATGGTTTCAAGTCTATCATTCATAATAGGATGTGGATTGTCATTTGTTATATATTTATTATTAAAACTAAAAAAATAGGAGGAATTAAAAATGACTTTTGATTTATTAATTAAAAATGGTTTGGTTATTTTAACTAGTGGAGAAGTGAAAACTGATGTAGCAGTAAAGGATGGTAAAATTGTAGCTATTGGGTCTCAGTTGGGCGAAGCAAAAGAAGAAATTGATGCAACTGGTTTAATTGTTAGTCCAGGAATGGTGGATGCCCATGTACATATCACTGATCCAGGTGGTGGTTACCGCGATTTATGGGAAGGTTATGTAACAGGAACTAAAGCATGTGCTAAAGGTGGTGTAACGTCATTCATGGAAATGCCGTTAAACCAAGTTCCAGCAACTGTTGACAAAGAGTCATTAGAAATAAAATATGATGCAGGTAAAGGAAAACTATTATCAGACGTAGGCTCATTTGGTGGATTAGTTCCTTACAATCTTGAAGGAGGAATTCAAGAATTAGATGATGGTGGTGTAGCTGCTTACAAATGTTTCATGGCAACATGTGGAGATAGAACAATTGATGGTGACTTCATGAATGTTGATGATTACTCATTATATGAAGGAATGAAGCAAGTTGCTAAGACTGGTAAAGTATTAGCTATCCATGCTGAAAATGCAGCAATCACTGATAAATTAGGAGATATTGCTTACAAAAATGGAGAAACAACATTAGCAGCTTACGTTGCAACTCGTCCTGTATTTACTGAAGTTGAACCAATTCGTCGTGCGATTTTATTTGCTAAAGAAACAGGTTGTCGTATTCATATTTGTCATATTGCTTGTCCGGAAGGTGTAGAAGAAGTTGTTAAAGCACAAGCTGAAGGTGTGGATGTAACGTGTGAAACATGTACACACTATCTATACTTCACAACAGATGAATTAGACGCAATTGGACCTGTTGTAAAATGTTCACCACCAATCCGTGATAAAAAAGCACAAGATGGTTTATGGGAATATGTAGCAAACGGAGGATTATCATTTGTTACATCAGACCACTCACCATGTACACCAGACTTAAAAGATAAAGAAAACGCATTTGAAGCTTGGGGAGGAATTTCAGGCGTACAAAACAATGTGGATGTATTATTTGATGAAGGTGTCCAAAAACGCGATTTACCATTAACAACATTCGCTAATATCATTGCAACTAATCCAGCTAAACGTTTTGGATTGGATGAAAAAGGTGAAATTGCAATTGGTAAAGATGCAGACTTTGTTCTAATTAAACCTAATGCACCATACACATTAAAAGCAGAAGATTTGGAATATAGAAATAAAATCAGCCCATATATTGGAAGAACAATTGGAGCACAAGTAGACACAACTATTTTAAGAGGTCATACAATTTATTCACAAAAAAATGGTGTGAATGATGAAGCAATTGGAGTATTTATCAAAAAATAGTTTTTGAGAAAATAGAGTCTAGTAATAGATTCTATTTTCTTCGTTAGATTTGGACAAAAGGGAATTATCATTTGGTTAAGAGTAACCAATGTAAATGGTTAAATAGTGTAATAAGATAAGAATATATCGTAATAAAAATTAGAAGGAGGTTTTTGAGTGACGATGCATACACACAATTCATCAAGAACAATTCTTCAACCCTATTGGAAACAAGTTATATTAATCTCAACTTTAGGATGGATAGTGGTTTGGTTTAATCGAACAGCTTTAACACCAATCTATCCTCAATTGAGTATTTTCTTTGACAACGCAAGTGATGCACAAATAGGAGCTATTTCAAGTTTCTATTTTTTAGGTTATGTGTTAATGCAAATACCTTCAGGCTTATTGGTTGATAAGTTCGGTAAGAAGACGGTTTTGATTCCAGGATTTATATTATTCGCGATAGGAACATTACTTTTAGCTACGTCAAATTCATTAAATATCATGTATTTGGGAAACGTTTTAGCAGGTGTTGGTAGCGGAACATTCTATGGAGTGGCGTTCTCTTTAACCAATGAATATGTGCCTTATCAATACCGAAGTATTGCTACAGCAATTGTGAATTGCGGAACGGCGATCGGTAGTGGTATTGGGATGATTGCATCAAGCTACTTTATCTCGCAAAAAGGGATGGATTGGCAAATAATTGAGTATGTTTCTTTAGGAACTATTTTAGCAATGATTATATTATTTCTACTGTTCTTAAATCGAGATGTCAAACAAAAAAGAATAGATGATACCGTTATACCATTAGAAAATAAAATGACGTTTAAAAAGTTAATGGCACCTAAAATGCTAGGAGCGTATACTGTTTATTTTTCAACATGTTATGCTTATTACCTTGTAAATACTTGGTTGCCTAATTTTTTAGAAACAGAACGAGGGTTTACAGGAGCAACAATTGGACTTGCTACATCATTAATTTTCATATCTTCTGTACCAGGAGCGTTGATTTTTAGTCGATTGGCAGATAAATATAGTAATCGTAAAATAGATTTAGTGGTTTTTTTAGAAATTATGGCTGCTATTACACTATGTTTAACGGTTATGGCAGGAAATAAAATAGTGTTACTAATTGGGTTAATACTATATGGTTTTTTTGGGAAAGTGGCGGTTGAACCAATTATTATTTCTTGGTTAGGGGAAAATGTTTCTGTAAAAGGTTTAGCAACAACACTGGGTGTTTTTAATTTTCTTGGAATGAGCTCATCTGTAATAGCTCCCTCCCTTACTGGTGTCATATCAGATACAACAGGTTCTAAAATCACTGCTTTTTATTTATCTATTGTCATATTAATAATAGGTACTGTTTTCTTTTATATAGTCAATCGAAAAAGTAGCAATAATAAGAAAGGATGAAAAATAATGACAGATTTGCAACAAGAAATAGATCAAGAGATTACATGGTTGTCATCTATCGGACTTGACGACAAACAAGGAACGACACGTTTACTTTATGATAATCACTGGGTAGCTGCCCAAAATGGTTTAAAAGAAAAATTTGAACAAGAAGGTTTAGAAACATCTTTTGATGCAGTTGGAAATTTATCTGGAAAACTAGTTGGAAGTAACTATCCAAATGAAGTGGTTCTGACAGGATCTCATGTTGACACAGTAGTTAATGGAGGAGCCCTAGATGGACAATTTGGTATTATCGCATCATTTATCGCAATAAAACACTTGAAAGAAAAATACGGTCAGCCATTAAGAAGCTTAGAAGTAATCGCAATGGCTGAAGAAGAAGGTAGTCGTTTCCCATTTGCTTTTTGGGGAAGTAAAAACATTTTTGGGTTAGTTGATCCAGAAGAAGTAAAAGACTCAGTTGATTCAGAGGGCATTGTTTTTGCTCAAGCGATGGAAGACGCGGGATTTGATTTTCCAGAGAAAAAACAACCCGTTCGTGATGATATTCATGCCTTTGTTGAAATTCATATCGAACAAGGAAATGTTCTTGAAAATACGGGTAAACAAGTAGCAGTTGTTGATAGTATTGTTGGACAAAAACGTTATGACATCACGTTAAAAGGTCAAGCGAATCATGCCGGAACAACACCAATGAGCTACCGAAAAGATACTGTTTATGCAATGAGTAAAATGATTAGTGAAGGCATTGATGACGCAAAAAAAGAAGGCGATCCACTTGTTTTAACATTTGGACATGTTGCAGTTAAACCGAATACTGTAAACGTTGTCCCAGGTGAAGCATTCTTTACAATGGATTGTCGTCATACTGATGGTGGAGCTTTAGATAAATTCACCTCTAATTTAGTGAAAAGGTTTAAAGAAATTGCCAAAGAGTGTGATGTTGAGATTGAAATTGATAATTGGATGGATGAAGAACCAGTTCCTATGTCAAAAGAAATCGTATCAGTGTTACAGGAAGCGTGTGCTGAGGCTAATCTAAACTATACAACAATGCATAGTGGAGCAGGACATGATTCACAAATTTTTGCTCAACATGTTCCAACAGCTATGTTATTTGTTCCGAGTATTAATGGCGTGAGCCATAATCCTGATGAATCAACTAAATTAGAAGATTTAACTGAGGGAGTAAAAGCATTAATTGCTTCATTATATAAATTAGCATATCAAGAATAAAAATTGTGAAAGAGGTTATTGATTATGGGTTATCGTACAAACGAGTTGGGGTATCCAACAGATTTATTGCATTCAAGAGCAGTTGTGGAAAGAGGAAACTTTGCGTTGATTCCACCACAAGGATTAGTTAAAAATATGTTACCAAACTTTGATGACTGTGAAATGACGATCTTAGCCACGCCAAAACTTGGAGCAGAATTTGTTGACTATATATGTCGTGTGCTACCTGGTGGAGGTAATAAAGCAGGATTTGGTGAAAAAGGAATTGAAACATTTTTATATGTTTTAGATGGTGAATTAACGGTTAGTGACGGAGAAAAAACATACGATTTAACAACTGGTGGATATATTTATGTACCAGAAGATAAAACATTAACATTTGAAAATAAAAGCCAAAAGCCAACTGAAACATTCCTGTATAAAAAACGTTATCAATTTGTAGAAGGACTTAAAGCTTATACTTACGTGGGTAATTCAAATGATGTTGAGGGTGTCGATTATGAAGATATGACGGATGTTGATTTTAAAACGTTATTACCATCAGATTTAGATTTTGACATGAACTTTCATATCTTAAGCTTTGCAACAGGTGGATCTCATGGCTATATCGAAACACATTATCAAGAACATGGTGCACTTCTTTTAAGTGGAGAGGGTATGTATAACTTGGATAACAACTGGATTCCAGTAAAAGAAGGCGATTATATCTTTATGGGAGCTTATAACTTACAAGCATGTTATTCAGTTGGGCGTAACGCACCACTTAGCTATTTATATTCTAAAGATTGTAATCGTGATGTAGACATTTAAAAAGGGAGGATAACAATTAATGAGTGAAGAATTAGTTTATTTAAAAGCAAAAGACCTCCAAGATTTAATGCAAGTGAAATTTGAGCGTGCAGGTTTATTACCTGAACACGCTCAAGAAGTTGCAAAACATTTGACTTATGCAGATTCAAGAGGTGTTCATTCACATGGAGCCGTTCGTGTTGAATATTATTCAGAACGAATTGCCAAAGGTGGAACAACAATAACACCAAACTTTTCGTTTGAAAAAACAGGACCTAGTACTGGTGTCTTTCACGCTGATAATGCGATTGGACATGTGGCAGCAAGAAAAGCGTTAGATTATGCGATTGATATGGCAAAAGAAAATGGTGTTGCTGTAGTGGGTGTGTCACAGATGGGACATAGTGGTATGTTATCTTACTATGTTGATATAGCGGCACAACAAGATTTGGTTGCGCTTGCTGTTTGTCAGTCAGATCCTATGTCAGTACCATTTGGTGGAACTAAACCATATTTTGGAACAAATCCAATTGCATTTAGTGCACCAACTAACGGTGAACGTCCAATTATTTTTGATATGGCGACGACCGTTCAAGCATGGGGTAAAATTTTAGATGCACGAAGTAAAGACAATGAAATTCCGCCAACATGGGCAGTAGATGAAACTGGGGCTCCTACAACAGATCCACATAAAGTAAGAGGATTGTTACCAATTTCTGGTCCAAAAGGTTATGGATTAATGATGATGGTTGATATTTTATCAGGATCGTTATTAGGATTACCATTTGGTCAACATGTTAGCTCGATGTATGCTGATTTGTCAGCTGGTCGAAATCTTGGTCAATTATTTATTTTAATTAACCCTAGTTATTTTACCGATTTAGACAAATTTAAAGCGAATTTATCAAAAATGATTGATGAGTTACATGAGAATAGTCCTGCACCTGGATTTGATCAAGTATATTATCCTGGAGAATTGTCAGAAATTCGTCATAACAAACATGAAGAAACGGGTATTCCGATTCCAACAGGGATTTATAACTATTTACAAAGTGATGTTGTTCATAACAATCAATATGATAACTCTGATGCATTTGCAGAGAAATAAAATAATGGAGGGAAGATAATGCTACAAACAATTATCAAGAAAAATAGCTACCAAGATTCAGTAGTATTAATGTTATTAACAAGTAAATTAAATCAATTAGATGAAGTATCACGTGTGTCAATTATGATGGGAACACCATCAAATATTGATATTTTTAGGGCAAGTGGGTTTGATACACCAGAATTATCAGACGCTTCTTCTAATGACATGGTAATCATGCTTGAAGTTTCAAGTGAAGATGACAAAGAAAAAGTATTATCTATCATCGACGAAGAGTTAAGTAGCACACAAGATGGTAGTGGAGAGGTAGAAGAAACAATTAATTCTTGGGCAAAAGCCATGAAGAAAGCACCAGATGCATCTGTAGCACTTATCTCTGTTCCTGGAGAATATGCTGCTCTTGAAATAGAACAAGCCCTAGATAACGATTTACATGCATTTGTATTTAGTGATAACGTGGCGATTGAAGATGAAAGACGCCTAAAAGAAAAAGCTCATGATAAAGGATTATTAGTTATGGGACCAGATTGTGGAACTGGTGTTATTCACAGTATTCCTCTAGCTTTTACTAATAATATTCGTAAAGGAAAAATTGGTGTTATTGGAGCTTCAGGAACTGGTATTCAAGAGGTGACAACACTTATTCACCGCTACGGTCAAGGCGTAACAAACGCAATTGGTACTGGTGGACGTGATTTATCTACTGAAGTTGGTGCGATTTCAATGTTAGATAGCATCGTGGCTTTAAATGATAATCCAGATACTGAAGTTATTGTGGTTATTTCAAAACCACCTGCAAAAGAAGTAGAAGAAAAAGTATTAAATGTTTTAAGAAAAGTAGATAAACCTGTTGTCACTTTATTCTTAGGAACAAAACCAACATTCCATGAAGAAAATCTTTATCATGCCTATACTTTAGAAGAAGCAGCGCAATTAAGTGCTAAGCTATTGTCTAAAGAAGAGGTTGTATACACACCTTCACCAATCATTAACTTAGAAAACAAACCAACTGGAAAAGGTATTAAAGGATTTTATTCTGGTGGAACACTCGCTTATGAAGCAGCTTTCTTATTAGAAGATGCTCTGGGTATTGAACACGGATCTTCACCTGAAGGATTTACTTTAAAAACTGATTTACATGAAGTAATCGACTTAGGTGACGACATGTATACAAAAGGTAAACCGCATCCAATGATTGATCCAGAAATCAGAATCAATAAAATTAAATCAGTAGTAGAAGATGCTGATACAGGCGTTGTTGTGTTTGACGTGGTTCTAGGTTATGGAGCACATGACGATATGGCAAGTGCTTTGAAACCAGCAATTGTTGAAGCACAAAAAGAATTAGAAAAACAAAATAGACAAGTTAATTTTGTAAGTGTTCTTGTTGGAACTGATGAAGATCCTCAAGGAATGGATGAACAAAAACGTATTCTAGAAGAAATTGGTGTCACAGTTTGTGAAAATAACGTACAAGCGATTCGTACAGCATTAAATCAAGTTGGCGCTACTCTAGAGTTATTAGAAAAAGATGTGAAACCAAAACAAGCGAGTGATTTAGAACAATTACCCGAAACATCAGCTAAATTAGCAGAATTATTAACAGAAGATCCTAAAATTATCAATGTCGGTTTACAAAGCTTTACTAAATCAATAATTGATAATAAAGCAGATGTCGTGCAATTTGATTGGTGACCAACGGCAGGTGGAAATGTTGAATTACAAAAAGTTCTTTATTTCTTAAATCACTATACTTTTTAATAGGAGGATAAAAGATGTCATTTAAAACAATCGACGAAGCAAATCAAGCAGTCATTGATAAAATTGTACAATCAGCACCATTTTTATTAGATGTAGTACCAGCAAAAAGTGTTATCAAAGAATTAGAAGGTCACATGTTATTACATGCAGGACCACCTATTGCATGGGAAGATATGACTGATCCAATGCAAGGTTCATGTGTGGGAGCTGTTCTATTTGAAGAATGGGCAGATAATGAAGCAGATGCTCGTAAAATGTTAGCAAATGGAGAAATTACCTTTGCACCATGTCATCATTATGATGCTGTGGGTCCAATGGGCGGTATTACTTCTGGTAACATGCCTGTATTAGTTGTAGAAAATAAAACAGATGGAAATCGTGCTTATTGTACAATGAACGAAGGAATCGGAGCAGTGTTACGTTTCGGTGCTTACTCTGATGAAGTCATTACACGTTTACGTTGGATGAGAGATACATTGGGACCAGTGCTCAGCCAAGCATTGCAAACAATGGAAGATGGCTTAAACATCAACGTTTTAGTAGCAAAGGCTATTGCTATGGGGGATGAATTCCATCAACGTAATATTGCAGCATCTCTTGCTTTTTACAAAGAAGTGGGACCAATTATTACACGTTTATCAATTGACGAAACTAAAAAAGAAGAAGTGTCACAGTTTTTAGCTGACACAGATCAGTTCTTCCTAAATATCATGATGGCTGCAGCAAAAGCTGTGATGGATGGAGCAAGAATGATTGAAGAAGGAACCGTTGTTACAGCTATGTGCCGTAACGGAAAAGATTTTGGTATCAGAATTAGTGGTATGGGTGACGAATGGTTTACTGGACCAGTTAACACACCTCAAGGATTATACTTTGCAGGATATAGCGGAGAAGATGCTAATACAGATATTGGTGATTCTGCGATTACTGAAACATTCGGTGTTGGTGGAATGGCAATGATTGCTGCTCCAGCCGTAACACGATTTGTTGGATCAGGTGGTTTCTACGACGCACTAAATACGTCGAATGAAATGTCTGAGATTTGTATCAGTCAAAATACCAACTTCCCTGTACCAACTTGGGACTTTAGAGGAATTTGTTTAGGAATTGATGCAAGGTTAGTTGTTGAATCAGGTGTTACACCTGTAATCAACACAGGTATTGCTCATAAACAAGCAGGAATTGGTCAAATTGGTGCGGGAACTGTACGTCCACCATTGACATGTTTTGAAAAAGCAATCACAGCTTATGCTAAGAAATTAGGAATGGCTAATTAATGTGTGCTTACACGTTCTCAAGTGATTATCATGGGGAAAAAGTAGAAACATTATTATCAGATAGCTCTAAAGACGTGTCATTTCATAGTGAATTTAAATCTGGGGTGAATGTGAAAGTAGGAGATGACTTATTGTATATCAGTTATCCCTATTTTCAAATACCACCATTTGGATTGATGTTAAGAAAAGAAGTAATGGATTATATTAAACCGTTATTTAAAGAAGCTAAACTCTCGCTTCATCAAGGAAGATTAGTTATTGGAGATTTTCAATTAACATTAGAAAAAAGTAGGGAAGTATCAACTTATATTCAAAAAAAGGAATTAAAAACAGATTTATTTTTAGAATCATTAGAATTTTATGCCAAACAGTCACCATTAATAGAATATTCATTAAATGAAAACTTAGAGAAACTTGTAATGGAGTTAATTGGGTTTGGTCAAGGCTTAACACCATCTGGAGATGATTTTATAGTGGGGTTACTTGCTTTAAACAGTCGAATAAATTATTTACCATCATCTATCTTTTCTGTGATTGAGAAAAAAATTAACGCCAAACAAACGACAGATGTTTCTATAGCCTATTTGAAAAGTGCTTTAGAAGGTCAGTATAGTACAGCAGTAGTCGAAGTTATGAATAAATTAGACAATCCTGTAGGACTATCAAAAGCATTAGAATTACTAGCACAAACGGGACACTCATCAGGAAAAGATACGATTTATGGGATGTATTATGGATTAACATTAATTCAAAAATAGGAGGAAATTATGGGGAAAAAAGTTGTATTAGCTTTAGGCGGAAACGCGATTTTGCAACCGGGACAAGTTGGAAATTATGATGTTCAAAAAGGAAATGTAGAAACAAGTGCGAAAAGTATTGCTAAAGTGGTAAATGAAGGACATAATGTTGTGGTAGTTCATGGTAACGGACCGCAAGTTGGTCAAATATTACGTCAAAATGAATTATCCAAAGAAGAAGTACCTGAGCAACCGCTACCAGTTTGTAGTGCAGAATCTCAAGGTTTTATTGGATACATGATGCAAGAATCATTAAAAAATATGTTACCTACTAAACAAGTTGTTACATTATTAACAATGACAGAAGTTGATAAAAATGATGAGGCATTTAATCATCCAACAAAACCAATAGGATCTTTTTATAGTAAAGAGGAAAGTATTGAACTAGAAAAAAGTAAAGGATGGGTTATGGGAGAAGATGCCGGACGCGGTTATCGTCGATTGGTACCATCGCCTGAACCAAAAAGTATTGTGGAAGTCGATACAATCAAAACACTAATTGATAATGGAACACTTGTTGTTTCAACTGGTGGAGGAGGCATCCCTGTTGTTAGAGATAAAGACAATCAATTATCAGGAGTTGCTGCAGTCATTGATAAAGATTCTTCGGCACTAAAATTATCAGAAGAATTAGATGCTGATGTGTTAATGATACTGACTGATGTGCCAAATGTTTATATCAATTATGGTAAACCAAATCAAGAAAAATTAACGATGTTATCAATTGAAAAAGCACAACAATATTTTGATGAAGGTCATTTCTCAGATGGAAGTATGGGACCTAAAATGCAAGCATGTATTGAGTTTGCAAAACTAGGTAAAACAGCTATTATTTGTTCCTTAGAAGATGCTGCACAAGCTTTAGCAGGTAATGCTGGAACACAGGTAATAGGAAAATAAAAAAAAACCATCGCCGATTTGGTGATGGTATTTTTTATTTTTGTAAACATATGAGCCAATTCATTAATTGATGGTAGGTTTTTTTTGTTTGCACATCATCCACTAATCGATCAAAATCATGTGGTAAATCATTAAGAGTGTACATGTCAGATTTAGTGGCTAAGTCATGTAGATAGATTGATTGTGTATAAGGAACATCTTGATCGTCTTTACTTACCGCAATAAATAGAGGTGGTAAAGCACGAATGTCATCGTCTGTTAACGAATAGTTTTCTATATCTGATACTTGATCAAGCATTTTGTTAATCCAGACACCACGTTGGCGATAGGATAAGTAAATAGGAAATCTTTGCTCGATGGGTGCATTAAATAAAGGCTGTTTTTGGATAAGAGGGGCAATCATGACATCATCTAGTAAAGGATATTGTGTGTAAAAATCACTTGGTTTTTTAAGTTCTTTATCCATTAGTGAATAGTATCCATAAAAAGAAATGATTGCTTTTGGTTTAATATCTAAAAACTTAGCACTCAAAATCAATGACAGATAAGCACCAGCTGAACGTCCAAATAAAATAAAATCATCATTAGTTGTAAACTTCGATACTCCCCAATTAATGCCATCTAGTAAACTATTAATCAATTTTTCTAGTGAACTTTCAGGGATTAACGGATAGTCAAGAGCTAGTATATTAAATCCTAATTGTGTAAATTTTTCAATATGAACTAATGGTAAATCATCTTTTGAACCATAGATTAGTCCGCCACCATGAATATAAATAATCAGTGGATTGTCTTTATTTTGTTTTGTACTTTTATGAAATGTGGCCTCTATTCGATTGTTTTCTCTGTCAGCATAAGAATAAACCGTCATATTTTCAACTCCTTTATATAAGATTATATTAAAAAAAGAAAATAATCTTTGGGCGAAAAGTCCAAAGGTTACTTTCTTTTTGTGCACGAGTTAAGGTTCAGTTAGCTCCAAAGCTAAACGTAACTTAAAGCTATTTTCAGGAGTATCAATTTTACAATCAAGAAGTTCTTCAATGTTGTCAATACGATATTTTACTGTGTTTCTATGGATAAATAACTCGTTGGCAGTTTTTGTAATTTCACATTGATTATCAAGGAATGTCTTTAGTGTTTTTCTTAATTCGATATCCATTTCACTTTGCGGATAACTTAGTATTTTTAAACAATCTTGACTGAAATATTTTGCTTCTTCTTTTTCTATATTTTCTAGTAAACGTGTGATTCCTTTGGGTTTGTATACGGAAACAATTTCTTTATTATTAAATTCGGTTCGCTCTTTGTCAATGATTTTTGCTTCATTTAATGATTTTGCTAGGTAATCAAGGTGTGAATACGGTTGTCCACAACTGAATAATACGTTTATAGGTAGTTTTTTTTGAATTAAATGATTAAGCGTTTCTAATTTTTCTTTTAAATCAGATGAACTGATTTCTTTTTGCAATAAGATAATACTATTATTGATTATTTTATCTAGAAAGACTACAGAACCTGGTAGTTCTTTTACCATATGAGTATCTAACCACTCATAAGTTAATTTTAATTTTTCTTCGTATCGTCTAGACGTATAGACCATGCTAGATGTTTCTTGGACGCGAACGTAAACCATTTGGTAGAAAGAAGATAATTTTATACCAAAATTGGATTCATATTTGAACCACTCTTTTTCATTAAATAAGCTTCTTTCTTGTCTATCGATGAGTGTTGAGAGGTAGTCACTTTTTCTAAGCTTGTTGACTTCATATAGCTTATCATTTTTTAAAATAGTAAAACTTAATACCATTAGGCCTTGGTCAATAGCAAATTCCGTTACAGGGTATAAAATATTTTTTGGAAACAAAATAACTAAATAGTATGGAAAATAAGTGTGACTTTTTATTGGATACACCGCGATATCAAGTTGATTAATATTTGGAGTATTAATAATAATCGTCGCATTTTTATCGCTTTGAAAGGCATCTTTTTCTGATAGGATATTAATGATGTCTTCAGGAGAATCATGTAATTTATTCCAATTATCAGAAATGGCAATGTTTTCTTTAAAAGGATTTAATAGCATAATCGGTGTATTTGTTAGTTCACCAAATTCTTTTATAATGCGTTGTAATGTCGCGTCATTTAGGAATAAAGTAGAGAATTTACGTTGTATATCAAGAGCATATGCAATTTCGGCTTCTTTTGTTTCACTTAGATAACTCATTATTTCCTTTAATATCGTCCCTAAAGGCTTTGTTGAGGGACATTGTAATATTGGAACGTCGCGCGTATTAGCATAATCGATGATATCTTGAGGTATGCTATCTAAAAACCGCCCTACTTTAATACATAAGCCAGCACATTGTATAATGGAAAGAGAATCTATCAATTGATACATTTCATTTTCTTTATCTTTATAATACATACCAGTAGTTAAAATTAATGTTTGACTAGAAATATAGTTTGCTATATCAGGTGTTTCTGTTATTTCAACATTATTAATCCCTTTTTTTAAATTGGTCTTTTTAGTTAATAAAATTAAATCATTAAACCGTGGAACAGATAGAACTTGTTCTAGTGTTTTCATAAACTGTACCTCCCAATAGCTATTATAGAGAGTTTTATATAAAAAAAAAAGAAAAAGTCTATTTTTGTGCATTTCGTATAACGTATATTTTATTTTGTGCATAATGTATAATGGCATTGTGGTAGCAATAGTTCATAATAAAATAAAGGAGAGATAATTATGAGACAACCATTAAATCATCCAATGAGAACCATTATGACACCAGGACCTGTAGAGGCTTATCCATCTGTTTTAAGAACAATGGCAACGCCGATTTTAGGTCAATTTGATCCTGCTTTTGTAGCAATTATGAATGAAGTCAAAGATATGATTAGAGAGACATTTCAAACCACAAATGAAGAGGCTTTTGTGGTGGATGGGACAAGTCGTTCTGGCATAGAAGCAGCATTGATTTCGCTAATTAGCCCAGGTGATAAGGTATTGGTACCAGCATACGGACGTTTTGCTTATTTATTAGTCGAAATCTGTGAAAGAGCACAAGCTGACGTTGTGATTCTTGAAAAATCATGGGACGGCGTTTTTTCAGAAGAAGAAATAATTGAAGCAGTTAAAGAACATCAACCAAAAATTTTAGCTATGATTCATGGAGAAACAGCTAACGGTCAAATGCAGCCTTTAAGTAAAATTGGCGAGTATTGCCAGAACAATAATGTCTTTTTCGTAGTAGACGTTGTAGCGACTTATAGTGGTGTGGAGATAAAAGTTGATGACTGGGGTATTGATATGGCCATTGCTGGAACACAAAAATGTCTAAGTGTGCCATCTGGTTTATCACTTATCACCTATAGTGACCGAGTGAAAAAGGAAATTAATAAACGCTATCAAAAAGAGCTTGGTTTAGGAGATGATTGCAGAAATGATAATCCAATCTCAAGTAATTACCTTGATTTAACTCAGCTTCAAAGATATTGGAATAAGGACCGAATCAATCATCATACGGAGGCTACTAGTATGATTTATGCACTGCATGAAGGATTACGTCTATATTGTAATGAAGGATTAAGAGAACGAGCTAGACGTCATGAAATTCATGATAGAGCAATTGTTGAAGGTATTAAAGCAATGGGGCTTGAGTTATATGGTGATGAAGCAACTAAAATGCCAACGGTAACACCTGTCATCATTCCAGAAGGAGTAGATGGTGAGTCTGTGAGACAAATGATGTTAGATGATTTTGGTATTGAAATTGCCTCTTCATTTGGTCCATTAGCGGGTAAAGTATGGCGAATTGGAAACATGGGATTTAGTAGCCGAAAAGAAAATGTCTTACAAGTTTTAACAGCATTAGAAGCAGCATTAATTCATCATAATGTATCGATTAATCAGGGTGTAGCTGCTCAAAAAGCATTAAATATTTATCATGAATTAGGAATTTAACAGTTTGACTCTTTATCACAAAAATGTGGTAAAGAGTTTTTTATATAAAAAGTATGATTAACATGATGTTTTGGTAAATATTTTAAGTAAAAACAATGTCTGTTGATTTTTAACTATGTTATAATGACTAGGTTAAAAAATTTTTGAGGAGTTTTAATTATGAAAAAGTTAAAAGTACAAGATTTAATATCGATAGGGATATATGCGACAGTTTATTTTTTTACGGTCTTTATCGCCACTATGTTAATGAGGTTTACTGTGCCTGTGTTTCATAGTCTATTAGTTCCTAGTATGTCAGCATTAATATCTGGTACTCTATATATTATAGTTGCAAATAAAGTTCCTAAATTTGGCGCTATTACATTAGTTGGATCGGTCATGGCGGTCTTTTTCTTTGCTTTCGGGTATTTTCCGTTGGCTTTTTTACCAAGTTTTCTTTTTCCATTATTGGCTGATTTTGTGCAAACTAAAACAAAGATTTCAGACAGTCTAAAACTAATGGTTAGTTATACAATTTTTAGTTTTGGCTTAACAGGTCCAATTTTGCCATTATGGTTTATGAAAGATGCTTATAGCGAGTCTTTATTAAATAAAGGAAAAGACATGAGTTATGTGAATAGTGTATTCGAAGGTGTAAGTACTGCAAGTTTCTTTGTCTCAATGCTTTTAGTTATTATTACTAGTATAATAGGTTTGAAAATCGGGAAAATTATTTATACGAAACACTTTGCTAAGTAAAAAATAAACGAGAGGGGTGAGTTGGCTTTGGAAAATAGATATGTCACGTTTGATCCAAGGAGTAAACTAGTTACAGTCCTTTTTGCTAGTGTGTTACTAATTTCTCGTGCCAATCCATCCATGGAGTTTGTTTTTATAGTATTTATTACATTTTTGTTAAGTATTAGTGGCTCGTTTAAAAAAGGCTTTATAATATTAATTAGTTATGTGTTCCTAAACTTTTTAACAATGACAGTGTTTCATGAGATAACTGGTATTATAACAGCGATTGTGTCATTTGTCTTAGTGGTATATAAAAGTTTACTCCCACCCATAGCAGCAGGGATATTTGCGACACAACATACTTCTGTGGGCGAATGGGTTTCGGCGATGAAAAAATGGCACATTCCAAACTTTCTTGTTATTCCTTTTATTGTTATTTGTCGTTTTTTTCCGACACTTCGTTCTGACGTGAAGTCGATTCGTCAAGCTATGAAGTTTAGAGGAATTGACTTATCTGTTTCAGAAGTGATACGTCATCCTATTCAAGCCATGGAGTATTTTTTAGTCCCTATTTTAAAGCAAGTGGAGTATACCGCTCAAGAATTATCTGCAGCTGCACTTGTGAGGGGATTAGGTTTTGAAGGGAAACATACAAGTGTTATTCCGATTAAATTAAAAATACAAGACTATTTACTACTTGCTAGTTTGTTGGTATTGTTATTAGTTGAGGGTGGTGGTGTTTTTTGATTCAACTCAATCAGGTAACACTTATAAGAGATGAAAAAAAAGTATTGGATAATATCAATTTAACCGTAAGATCCGGAGAGTTAGTTGTGTTGACAGGTGAAAGTGGCAGTGGAAAAAGCTCTCTAATTAGTGTATTAAATGGTTTGATCCCTGAATTGTATGACGGAGAGATATTTGGTCAGTTAACAGTGTTGGATACCCCACTTCCGCCTATTGACTTTAATAAATACGTTAAAGACATAGGTGTTGTATTTCAAAATCCTAAAACGCAATTTTTTACGACGTCAGTATTAAGTGAGTTAGCTTTCTCCATGGAAAATTACGGATTTTCTGCAGAGGATATAAATACAAGAATGAACGATGTTATCGAATTATTTCATTTAGAAGACTTGATTGGTAAAAAAGTAACAGAGTTATCTGGCGGACAAAAACAACGCATCGCATTTGCATCTGCCTGTATGTTACCGCATCGTTTGTTTTTATTTGATGAACCATCTAGTAACCTGGATTATGTAACAATCAAACAATTATCAGATTATATTAAGTTATTAAAACAGCGTGGTTGTACGTTGATTATATCTGAACACAGGTTATTTTACCTATCTGAACTGGCAGATCGATATGTTATCTTAAAAAATGGCAAACTGACCTATGACTTACCAGCTGCTCAATTTAAGGCACAATTTCCGATAATTCAAGAAGAGATGGGATTAAGGAGTTTGCAAGAACCAAAATTATTGAAATCATTTGTTGAAAAGACAGAGCCAGATGACGTCAGTCGAGTACTTCAAATTAAGGATTTAACTTATCAGTACAGTGATCGAAAATCAGTTCTTAATATTCCATCTCTTGATATTTCTATAGATAACATAGTTGGATTAGTTGGACAAAATGGTTCTGGAAAAACAACCTTTGTACAATTGTTATCAGGTTTACTTACAGATAAAAGTCACAGTTTTTCTATTATGGGAGCCAACTTGTCTGCTAAAGAGCGTATTGCGCGGAGTTTTATAGTGATGCAAGATGTTAATCTCCAATTATTTTTTGAAACAGTCGAAAAAGAGTTGCTAGTACAATCAAAAAGAACAGAATTATTTGATGATGTAGTGGATGATCTTAATTTAAGAGGGTTATTAAGTAGTCATCCACAAAATCTTTCTGGTGGAGAAAAACAACGAGTAGCCATTGCTAGTGCCATACTATCTGGAAAAGAGTGGTTGATTTTAGATGAACCAACAAGTGGTTTGGATTATCAAAATATGTTAGCAGTTAGTAAGCTACTAAAAAAGGCTCAATCACTTGGTTTGTTTGTCCTAGTAATTAGTCATGACAATGAATTGCTCTCACAAACAGCATCATGTATTTTGAAAATGGATAACGGTCGGTTTATAAGCTAATTTAATAATCGTTTTTTTGAAAGGAGTGTACTCATTGTTAAGTATGACAGTTTTTTTCTATGTCATTTTTTTGATCGTCCCTTTGATATGTTTTTTTATTTAAATTATTTTCGCCCAACAAGTTTATGGAATGGTTTTTTCTTTCTTGTATCTGCAGCGACCTTATATTCTCTATTTATTTTATTAATAGAAAAAACAAATCAAAGCCTTGCTTTAGTTTTTTTAATTCCAGCTATATTGGTTATGGTATTTCTAAGTGTACTAGGTTTGAGTACTAGTATAGTCGGGTTATTTTGGAATGAAAAAATTCTTTTACAAAGAGAGGGGAAATCATTAAGTAATTTGGTTCCTTTAATTGTTGCGTTATGTTTATTAGGGATTCAGGTTCTAATAATTATTGTCACATTTTATTCGCAAAATGTATTTTTGACAACTTTGTTAGGTTTTACTACAGCTACGTTATCGTATTTAATCTTTTTATTTATTATGTATGCAACAACAGCTGTTTTATATAATCATTTTCCTATTTGGAAGAAAGTAGATTATATTATTATTTTAGGAGCTGGATTGATTGATGGTGAGCGTGTGACACCATTGTTAGCGAGTCGGATTGACCGAGGTGTTAGATTATACTTAAAACAAAAGAGAAATTTAGGTCATAAACCAACGATTATTTTATCAGGCGGTCAAGGAAAAGATGAAAAAATATCAGAAGCACAAGCAATGAGTCATTACTTAGATTCTTTACCTGTGGTTATTGAAAAAGTATATCTTGAAGAACAATCAACCAATACCAAAGAAAATATTCTGTTTTCAGAAAAATTGGCTAGTGTTGTGGATGGTATTAATGATTTTAAAGATAAAAATATTGTGATTGCGACTAATAATTATCATCTCTTAAGAGCTGGTAAAATAGCATCACGTTTAGGTATTCATGCGAGAGGTGTTGGATCTAAAACTAAGTTGTATTATTTACCGACAGCTTTTATTCGTGAATATGTTGGTTATCTTGTGATGACAAAGAAAAAACATTTTTTATTTATTGGATTCTTTTTTATAAGTGCATTGATTCGACTATTTGGTCACGTTATTGGTGGATAATTAAATGGTATGAAAAACGTAACAATTGGAGTTATCCTATTGTTACGTTTTTTTTAAAATAAGTTTTAATTCATAACAAGTGCTAAGTATTATGTCATAAATAGGTACTATGATACTATTTTTTTATTAAAATATATCGTTTTATGAAGTATGGTATACTAGTCAGTATAGAAGGGAATGATTTTATTTGTCTAATATATTAGTTTCTATAGGTTCAACGATTGAAAGCTCAACTGTCCATCATAAAAAGGTAGCAGGAACAGTAGAGTTGATTTTAAAGCACACTGTATTAATACGAGATGAATTTGATGAAACCCATTTAGTACTGATTGAAACGCTCGCGAAACACGGTCTTGAGGTGGATGAGGAAACCTATATATATAAAAGTAGATATAGTAGAAGATAATCGTGATTTGTAGTCCTTTCATGATGAAAATGCATAAAAAAATAAGCATCTACCATTAATCTAAAGTTAAAAGGTAAATGCTCTTTCAGTACGAACTGGTTTCATCCATTAGGTCGTTACTCCTTATGCAATTTTTTGTAATTCATGTACTGCGTTTTGAATAGTAGTACCTGTTGCCACTTTTGATTCATCATCTTTAAGAAAAACGATAAATAAATTTAAGTCAGTATCTAGTGTTACACGGTACTCTATTGTTGTGTTATTGAATGTCATATAGCATTCTCCTTTCTTATGTATAACGAAAGGCAACTAAAACGTTCATAACGAAATTCCATTACTAATTATAGCATTTAAAAAATATATATGCAAATGAAATTTCATTTGGTTAGTAAAATAATAGAAGCACTAATGAAATGACTCATCAGTGCTTCCTATTATTTTTTATTTTGTTTTCCTTGGTTACGTCCAGCATTACGATTGTTTAGATTATTCTTAGGAGCATTTTGTTTAACTGTTGTGTTCTTAACAGTCGGCTTAACGATTTTTACTGGATTTTTTTCAAAATGTTCCGCAATTTCACGTTTGACTTTTGGTTTGTGATAGAGATTGGTAATAAGAGATTGTATACAACTAAAAATACCACCAATAACCCAATACAATGTCACACCAGCAGGAGCTTTGAATGAGAAGAAAATAATCATAAGAGGAGACATATACGTCATCATTCGCATTTGTTTTTTCTGTTCATCACTCATCCCAATCATACTGATATAACTCTGTAAGAAATAACTAATACCAGCTAAAGCGACTAATACTAAACTTGGTTTTCCAAGGTTGATACCAAAGAAAATAGACTCTGATATTCCAGGAGTTACTTTTGCTGCGAAAAATAATGCCGTAAAGATAGGCATTTGAATGAGCAACGGTAAGCACCCAATTCCTCCCATAATGTTAATATCATTATCTTTATAAAATTGTTGAAGTTCTTGTTGAGCTGCCATTTTATCTTCAGGAGTTGTGGCAGTTTTCATTTTCTCATTGATAACATCCATATGAGGTTTGATTGCGGCCATCTTTTCCTGTTGAATCATAGATTTTTTCATTTGGTTTAAACCAAGGGGTAAAATAATCAATCGAACAATCATGGTTAGTAAAATGATTGACCAACCAAAACCTAATCCCCAGTTTTCGGCAAAAAAGGTAATTAAGTGACTCATTGGTTTTACTAATAAATTATAGATGATCCCTTCACCAGTGGGAGTACCTGTAGAATCAGTTTTGACACATCCGGATAAAAAGATTAGCATTCCGAAAAGACCAGAACCGATCATCCAACGTTTTAAATTTTTCATTTATTTCTTCCTTTACTATGATCTACGTATATCTACACAAGCAATACTATAACGAATTTTGGAACATAATTCAATTAATTTATGGAAAGAAATTAAGAATAAACCACGTTAAATCGTTTATGCTCTCTAAACGTTGGATTAAAGTCGATTGAGTAATTTGTGACGTTTCCCATTGGTGCAGGAGATTTTTTTACTTCTTCAATGAATTGTTGAACGGCTAGTTTATCACCATTTGCTTCAATATACACGCCACCATCATCGAGGTTTTTAACAATACCATGTACGCCTAGTTCATCGGCGACCATTTTAGTCATATAACGAAAAGCCACTCCTTGTACTCGACCATGCACTGTCATCGATATTTTCATAACATCACATCCTTCATGTTTTCTTAAGTTTATTATACAGTTTTTACTGGGAAATGAGTGAATGAAATAAAAAATCTGATATAATAAAGCAAGTATTGAGAGGAATGAACTAATCATGATGAAACGAATTGAATCATTGACTAATCAATGGGTAAAAGACACGAAAAAATTGCATAAAAAAAAATACCGAGATTTAACCAATAAGTTTATTATAGAAGGGGAACACTCTGTCCAAGAAGCGATTGAAAGTAAGGCTGATGTTGATGTGATTGTGACGACTGATAAGGGGATAGAAACATATCAATCACTATTGAATGAAATCAATGAAGATAAACTGGTGATTGTACCAGATGCTATTTTAAAACAACTTTCAGAATTACCAACTCCACAAGAAATTATAGCAGTCATGAATAAACAAGAAGAATCACAAAGTTTAGGACGAAAAATGTTAGTACTTGATACTGTTCAAGACCCAGGTAACGTTGGAACGATGATTAGAACAGCTGACGCCGCAGGGTATGATCAAGTGATACTCGGAGAAGGGTGTGCGGATGTATATCAATCAAAAGTTCAGCGAGCATTACAAGGAAGCCAATTTCATGTATCTATTTTGACTAATGTAAACTTAGTTCAGTGGATAAACGAAGTCAAAGAGAAAAATATTGTGACGATTGCTACTGCTCTAGATGAAACGGCAATGTCATATGAAGAGATTGGCGAGCAATCATCCGTTGCTATTGTGATGGGGAATGAAGGACAAGGTGTGTCACAAGAAATATTAACACTAGTCGATAAAAAAGTTTATATACCTATGAAGGGAAAAGCCGAATCTTTAAATGTGGCTATAGCTGCTGGAATTGTGATGTTTGAAATATAAATTGTTATAAATTTATTAAAGTAACGATTTTTGATATATTTTTTGAAAATTTACTGATATATTGTTATCATTAATACATAAAAAGTTAATGTTTAAGAAAGAAAGTGATGAAATATGTCATTAAATTGGCAAGAAGATCATGATTATTTAGAGCTTGTAAAAGATCTTATCTATACAGATGACGTTCAAAGTTTAAAAGAATACACACAACACCATTACTCAAATCGTTTGGAACACTCGATTCAAGTATCATATAAAAGCTATCGTTTAGCCAAAAAATGGGGTGGAAATGTCAGAGCTACTGCTAGGGCAGGGTTACTTCATGATTTATTTTTTTATGATTGGCGTCAAACAAAAATGGGTGAAGGCTCGCATGCTTACGTTCATCCAAGAATTGCTTTAGAGAATGCCAAGAAATTAACAGATATTTCTCCATTAGAAGAAGATATTATCGTTAAACACATGTTTGGGGCGACGATTGCGCCACCTAAGTATAAAGAAAGTTACATTGTGACATTAGTAGATAAGTACTGTGCGTGTGAAGAAGTCATTAAACCATTGTTAAAAAAAGTTAAAGTAAAAGCAGTTGAATATTCAAAAGTAGTACATTTTTGAGCTGACAGATAGTATTTGTCAGCTTATTGTTTTATACTATAATTACGGATGAAATGTTAGTATAAGGGGGCAGTCTATGAATTCCTGTGAAAAGAGACAATTTGAGTTATGTCCAAAGTTTGAGAAGACGTTTGATATGCTGGGAAAAAAATGGAATGGGTTAATTATCGACGTGTTATTGGAAGATGGCACACAACGTTTTGTTGAGCTCGCTAATAAAATACCAGAAGTCAGTGATCGTGTCTTAGTTGAACGATTAAAAGAGTTGGAAGAAAAAGGTATCGTGATGCGACGAGAGCATCCTGTTGAAAAAAAACGCATTGATTATTCTCTAACAGAAAAAGGTGAGTCCCTTCGCCCAGTGATGGTGGAAGTACAAAATTGGGGAGAAAAGTGGATGTAAGAATCATCTTGACGAGGCATTTTATTTCTTGTACACTTTAGCTATATAGTAAAAAACGTTTATGGAAACGAGTAATTTAGTATTTTTCTCGCTCAGGGAGGTTTGCCAAAGACTGAAAGCAAACTGTGAAAAAGCTAGACGAAGTTCACTTCCTTAGTTGTTTGGTTATCAAACCGGTGATTATTATCATCGTTAACAAATAAAGATGCTTTAAGCATAAAAATTGGATGGTACCACGAGACATCGTTCCTTTTATAAGGGATGGTGTCTTTTTTTGTTGGATTAAGAAAGGATGAAAAAAATGGAAATCAAAGAAAGATTGGAATCACTACGTAAAGATTTTATTGAAAAAATTGCGCAAGTGGAAACATTAGACCATTTAAATAACATACGGGTTGAGGTAATGGGTAAAAAGGGAAGTATGACTGAAATACTTCGCGGAATGAAAGATTTATCAAATGAAGAGCGACCAGTTGTTGGTAGTTTGGCTAATGAAATTAGAGATGTATTATCAACACAAATTGATGAGAAAAAACAAGAACTTGAAGAAGAAGCACTTAATCAAGCATTATTAAATGAAACAATTGATGTCACATTACCAGGTAAAGTGTCAAGTACTGGTACGCCACATATTTTAACGCAAGTGATGCAAGAAATTGAAGATGTCTTTTTAGGTCTAGGTTATGAAATTATTGAAGGATATGAAGTTGAAAAAGATTACTATAACTTTGAGCGAATGAACTTACCTAAAGATCACCCAGCTCGTGATATGCAAGATTCATTTTATATTACAGATGATATGTTATTACGTACACATACATCACCTATTCAAGCACGTACGATGGAAAAACATGATTTTTCAAAAGCACCACTTCGTATGATTAGTCCAGGTAAAGTTTACCGTCGTGATAGTGATGACGCGACTCATAGTCATCAATTCCATCAAATCGAAGGATTGGTTGTTGATAAACACATTACAATGGCAGACTTAAAAGGAACGCTTGAAGTGTTACTTAAAAAATTATTCGGTGAAGATCGTCATATCCGTCTAAGACCAAGTTATTTCCCATTTACAGAGCCTTCAGTCGAGGTGGATATTAGCTGTTTCAAATGTGGTGGTAAAGGCTGTAATGTATGTAAACACACTGGCTGGATTGAAATTCTAGGTGCAGGTGTTGTGCATCCAAGCGTTCTTGAAATGTCAGGCATTGATTCAAACGAGTACAGTGGATTTGCCTTTGGGTTAGGACCAGATAGAGTGGCGATGTTGAAATATGGTGTTAATGATATCCGTTATTTCTATCAAAATGACGTCAGATTCTTAGAACAATTTAAGGTAAAGGGGTAGAGATAAATGTTAGTATCATATAAATGGTTACAAGAATTAGTTGATATAAAAGATATTGATGTAAATCAATTAGCAGATAAAATGTCTCGTTCAGGTATTGAAGTAGAAGATGTCGCGATTCCTGAAGAAGGACTGAAAAAAATTGTTGTTGGAGACGTTAAAGAATGTGTTCCTCATCCAGATAGTGATCACTTATCAATTTGCCAAGTAGATGTTGGTGAAGAAGAGTTGTATCAAATTGTTTGTGGTGCGCCAAATATAACGGCAGGCAAAAAAGTGATTGTGGCTTTGCCGAACTCACGTATTACTGGAAATGTAAAAATTAAAAAAGGTAAAATGCGTGGTGAAGTGTCTTTAGGTATGATTTGTTCATTGCAAGAATTAGGTTACTCAGATAGTGTGGTTCCTAAAGAATATTCTGAAGGAATTTATTTCTTACCAGAAGATGCAGTACCAGGTCAACCAGTATTCCCATATTTGGAAATGGATGATGCAATTATTGAATTATCTGTCACACCAAATAGAGCCGATGCTTTAAGCATGATAGGGGTAGCTTATGAAGTAGCCGCGATTTATGACAAAGATATCACGTTACCAACTGTGACAATCAATGAAAATCCAGATGAACAAGTGGAAAATTTTGTGTCAATCAAATTAGCAGATGAAGAAGATGTGCCATCATATGGAATGAAAATTATCAAAGATGTCACAATTAAAGAAAGCCCAATGTGGTTACAAACTCGTTTAATGAATGAAGGAATTCGTCCGATTAATAATATTGTCGACGTAACAAACTATACTTTATTATTATTTGGTCAACCACAACATGCGTTTGATTACGATAAACTTGATTCAAAAGAAATCTATGTTCGTCGTGCAACAGACAAGGAAGAGTTGACAACCTTAGACGGCGTTGAACGTGAGTTAACTACCGAAGACTTAGTGATTGCAAATGGTAAAAAAGCCATCGCTTTAGCTGGTGTAATGGGTGGAGAAAATACCGAAATCACAAATGATACCACAACAATTGCATTAGAAACAGCTGTTTTTAATCCAACTCGTGTTCGTCGTACAGCAAGAAGACTAGCTTTATCAAGTGAATCGAGCCGTCGCTTTGAACGTGGAATTAACTGGTCAGTGATTCGTCAAGCTAGTGAATTTTCTGCCAACTTAATGGCTGAACTTGGTGGTGGGTCGATTGTGACAGGTGAAGCTCTTGTTGAATCAAGTGTTCCAACAGAACCAACTATTTCAATCACTTTAGACAAAATTAACCACTCACTAGGAACTGATTTATCAGCAATGGATGTAGAAAAAATCTTCTTACAATTAGGATTTGACGTGTCATTAAGTGGTGAAACATTTGATGTGACAATCCCATTAAGACGTTGGGACATTAAGATTCCAGCAGATTTGATTGAAGAAGTTGCTCGTATTTACGGCTATGACAACTTACCATCTACTTTGCCAAGTGGTGCCTCTTTACCAGGTAAATTATCATTTAAACAACAAATGATTCGTCATATCAGATCATTACTTGAAGGAAAAGGACTAACTGAAGCGGTTAGTTATGCATTGACTTCTCCAGAGTCTGCTACCCAATTCAAATTAGATACAGATAACTTAGAAGACATTGTGGAACTTGATTTTCCAATGAGTGAAGAACATTCAGTCTTACGTCAAAGTTTAGTTAATGGCTTACTTAAAGATGTTTCTTATAATGTCGCGAGAAAAGCAAGTGGTGTAGCATTTTACGAAATCGGTCATGTCTTTAATTGGTATGACAAATCAGATTTACCGAAAGAAACCACTCATTTAGGTATGGCGATGACAGGTGTTTCTCGTAAAAAAGACTGGAAAGAATCACAAGAAGTAGTTGATTTTTATACAATGAAAGGTATTGTCGAATCATTAATTAGTTTCTTAGGACTTGAAAATGAAGTGGTTTATCAACCAAATCAAACACTAAAAGAGATGCATCCAGGACGCACAGCAGATATTTTAGTAGGTGAAACTCGCGTTGGGTTTGTTGGACAAATCCATCCTAAACTTTCTAAAGAAATGGATTTAAAAGAAACATATGTTGTTGAAATTGACTTAGATAAACTATTTGAGTTTGTACCAGAAGATAATGTTTACAAAGAAGTAGGTAAATACCCATCAATTAAACGTGATATTGCCTTGTTAGTTGATGAAACAGTGTCTCATCAACAAATTGTTGATGTTATTGAAGCAAATGGTGGTAAAAACTTAAGATCTGTTCATCTATTTGATTTATTCAAAGGAGAAAAATTAGGTAAAGGGAAAAAATCTCTTGCTTATTCTCTCGTATTCCAAAATGATGACTCAACTTTAGTTGAAGACGAAGTAGTTTCTGTTATGAACAAAATAGAAAAAGCGTTAGTTAATGAGTTAAATATTGAAGTCAGATAATATGAAAACAATTAGTGTGTGATAATAATCATGTGCTAATTGTTTTTTTATTTAAAAGGAAAGAAAAATGAATGAAAGTTTGGTATTATAGACAGGATAATATATTAAAGGAGATTAGGATGGGATTAAAAAAGTTTTTGAGAAGATTATTTGTGGGAGTAGTCTTTTTTAGTTTTGTATTTGCAACAAAAACTTCAGCTGAAGAGATGCCAAATATGATGGATTTAATCAAAGAGTCAGGCTTTACGGTAAATGAACTCGATAAACCTAAAGGAGCGGTTTTGATAGATGCGAATACGGGTCAATTTTTGTGGGGAGAAAACCCGGATGCACCACATAATCCAGCAAGTATCATGAAGTTAATGGTTGTCTATTTAGTGTATCAAGCGATAGAAGAAGGGAAACTATCACTTGATACAGAGGTCGAAGCAACAGAGCGTTATGTGGCGATTTCACAAATTTACCAACTAAGTAACAATAAAATACAGTTAGGTGTGTCATACCCTGTTAAAGAATTATTAAAAATGGCAGTAGTGCCATCTTCTAATGTTGCAACAGTGATGTTAGCGGACTTGATTGAACCAAATGCCGTATTCATGTTACAAAAAATGAATGACACTGCGAAAGAATTAGGTATGACAAACACCAAAATAGTAAATATTACTGGAGCGGAAATTAGTGCATTTCAAGGGATGTATGCAGCAGAAGGGGTAGATACATCAACTCTTCAATCAACGGCGTCTAATGTGACAACTGCTAGAGACCTTGCGATATTTACTTACTTTTTATTGACGAAATACCCAGATATATTAACGATAACGAATACGCCAAAAGTAACGTCGATGAGTGGAACACCTTATGAAGAAACATTTGATACCTATAATTATTCTCTACCTGGATTAGAGTATTCCTATGAAGGGGTGGATGGTTTGAAAACAGGGTCAAGCCCGACAGGTGGATTTAATATAGATATGACAGCCAAAAAAGGGGATTTACGCCTTATCGCGATTGTTTTAGGTGTGGGAAATTGGGCAGATCAAACGGGAGAATACAAACGCCATCCCTTTGCTAATGCCATGCTAAATTATGGTTTCAACCATTATGAATACAAAGAATTATTAACAAGTGGTGAGCACGAAATTGATGACAAAACGATTACAACCGAATCACCGTTACTTGATACAGTCAAAAAAGAAGAAGCCTATACACTTAAACTTAATGATGATGGAAAAATTGTGGTAGAAAATGGCTTAGAAAGAGTGTCAGATACCATTCCACAAATTGCAGTGACATACAAAGAAAAAGAAGAAGAACAAAATCCTGTGAAAAAAGTGTTAACTAATCCATCAGTAAACGAAATTACCTCATCAAGTTTTGTCAAAAAAATGTTAAAACACTGGAAAGTAATCGCAGGATTAATTGGTGGTTTAATTTTTTTACTATTTTTAATAATATGGTATATTAGAAAAAGAAACCGACGAAAAAGATTAGAAGCGAGAAATAGATATCGTCGAAGAAGATAAATTGTCGGTAAAAATAAGGGAGGATGTAATGATGACAGAACAGACTTACTATACTCTAAAAGACGGTAATAAAATACCGGTAATAGGTTTTGGTACATGGCAAGCTGAAAATGGGGATATTGCTAAACAAGCAGTTAAGTCGGCACTAGAATCAGGGTATCGCCATATTGATACAGCCATGATATATGGTAACGAAACCAGTGTTGGTGAAGCTATTAAAGAAAGTGGCATCCCACGTGACGAGTTATTTGTTACCACGAAACTATGGAATCATGATCATTCATATGATAAAGCCAAACAAGCGATTAATGAGTCGCTTGAAAGGTTAGGATTAGATTATTTAGATTTATATTTGATTCATTGGCCAAATCCAATTGATTATCGTGAAAACTGGCAAGAAGCAAATGCAGGTGCATGGAAAGCCATGGAAGAGGCAGTGAATGAAGGGAAGATTAAAAGTATTGGTGTATCTAACTTTTTAATTCATCACTTGAAAGCACTAGAAGAAACGGCTGTAATTCAACCAGTGATTAATCAAATCTATTTAAATCCAAGTGATCAACAACATGAAATCGTGGATTATTGTAGAAACAAAGGGATTATTTTAGAAGCTTATAGCCCTCTTGGTACAGGAGATATTTTTAAATTAAAAGAGTTAGAAGAAATTGCAGACACACATCATAAGACTGTGGCTCAAGTTGTGTTGCGTTGGTCGTTACAAAAAGGATTTTTACCTTTGCCAAAATCAGTGACACCAAGTCGAATTAAAGAAAATATTGAGTTGTTTGACTTTGAGTTATCAGAATTTGATATGGGATTAATTGATGCACTACAAGGTAAAGCTGGTTCTGCAAGAAATCCGGATGAAGTTACCTTTTAAAAGGCTCTCTAGTGAAGAGCCTTTTTCTTCATTTAGTAAGAAAATAAATGGATTGGAGAGATTGATGGAAAAGTTAATAAAGGTCATATCAAATAGAGCAGTCTTAATAGTCTCATTAATCTTGATACAATTAGGTGTATTGTTTGCTATTGTGTTTAGATTTCAGAATTACTTTGTCTATTTTTATACATTCTATTTGATTATTTCTAGTGCCGTTATCATAAAAATAATCAATAGTCGAAGTAATCCAGCCTATAAAATTGCTTGGATTATTCCTATCATGTTAATACCAATTTTTGGGACAGTCATTTATTTAGTCTTTGGTCGTGTTCGTTTCAGTAAAAAAGAAAAAATGAAGATGGCAATGGTTCAAGAACGAGAGCGAATGGCTAACGAGAGTACTGTTGCTAAAACGACGATAGAAGATGGGAACCCAAATGCTATTATTCAGTCTAATTATCTTAGCAAACATGGTGAGGCTTCTTTATTTGAGCATACGACAAGTGAGTATTATCCGTTGGGGGAGGAAGCTTTCAAAGCGATGATTGAAGACCTTGAAAAGGCTGAGAAGTATATTTTTATGGAGTACTTTATCGTCCATGAAGGTGAGATGTGGGATACAATGCTTGACATCATGGTTAGAAAAGCCAAAGAAGGTGTAGATGTTCGTTTCATTTATGATGATTTTGGTTGCTTGTTTACTCTACCTCATGGTTATGATAAAAAGTTACGCGAGCAAGGCATTAAGTGTTGTGTATTTAATCCATTTATTCCAGTATTATCGCCAATTTTTAATAATCGCAATCACCGAAAAATTACTGTGATTGATGGAAAAGTTGCTTATACAGGTGGCATTAACTTAGCGGATGAATATATTAATACGATCGAACGATTTGGTCATTGGAAAGATAATTCGATTAAAGTTGAAGGTGAAGCAGCTTGGGTCTTTTCTCTTTTATTCTTATCAATGTGGGATTTTGTGAATTCAACCGAAAGCAACATTGAAGAGTTTATTCCAGAATATGCTCCTGGAGAATTACCAGAGAATCAGGGTTATTATCAACCATATGTGGACTCACCGTTTGATAGAGAAACAGTCGGGATGAACGTGTATTTAAACTTGATTAATCGTGCGACAGAATATGTTTATTTTACAACACCTTATTTGGTGATTGATAATTTATTAATGGAAGCGTTATGTAATGCTGCTAAGGGTGGCGTTGATGTTAGAATCATAACCCCTCATATACCGGATAAATGGTATGTTCATGCTGTGACGAAATCCAACTATGCACAATTAATCGAAGCAGGTGTCAAAATATATGAATACACACCAGGTTTTATTCATTCAAAAACGTGTGTTGTAGATGGACTTTATGCAACAGTTGGAACGGTGAATTTAGATTACCGTAGTTTGTTCCTACATTTTGAATGTGGTGTGTGGATGTATAAAACAAATGGCGTTGATGCTGTATTACAGGATCATATGGAGACTGAAAAACTCAGTCAACAAATTTCATTGGAGCAAGCAAAAAATGTGTCGTTTCCAAAAAAAGTAGTGCGAGCATGTTTGTCTGTGTTTGCGCCACTATTGTAAGAAATTAGAGAGATAAAAAATGAAAGAGTGAAAAAAATGCAAGCAGTTTATTTAGATCATGCCGCAACAACACCAATGGCTCCAGAAGTCGTAGAAGAGATGACACGAGTGATGTCAACTATATATGGTAATCCTTCAAGTGTGCACCAATTTGGTCGCCAAGCTGAGTTTGAATTAGATAAGGCAAGAGATGTCGTTGCTTCTTCGATTGGTGCACAGCCACGCGAAATCGTCTTTAATGGTGGTGGTTCTGAAGGTAATAATACAGTGTTGTTGGATATTGCTAGACAAATGAGACACAAAGGAAATCATATTATCACAACAAATGTGGAACATTCAGCAGTAATCAAACCACTCGAAACATTAGAAAATATGGGATTTGAGGTTACTTATTTACCAGTTGAATCAACAGGACACATTAGTGTGACACAATTAGCATCAGCTATTAAACCTGAAACTATCCTCGTTTCAGTGATGTATGGTAATAATGAAATTGGAACGCTTAATCCGATAAAAGAAATAGGTCAATTACTTTTTGATCAAGATATTTTATTTCATACAGATGCTGTTCAAGCATTTGGAACAGAAACAATCAATGTCGATGATTTAAAGGTTGATTACTTAACTATTTCAGCTCACAAAATTAATGGACCTAAAGGAGTTGGGTTTACTTATATTCGTTCAGGTCAACCAATTCCTGTATTGATACAAGGTGGCGATCAAGAAGAAAGAAGACGTGCGGGGACTGAAAATTTAGCAGGAATAGTTGGTTTAAAAACGGCTGTATCACTTCTTACAGCAGAGAAAAAAGCTGTAAATAAAGAACATTATAAACAATTCGAACGTCTTATTTTAGAAGCATTAGATGAGCAACAGATAGAGTATCAGATAAATGGAGACACAGAAAATAAATTACCTCATATTTTAAACATTTGGTTTAAAAATGTTCCTAATAATATTTTGTTATCTCGTTTAGACTTAGCTGGTTTTGCCATATCAATTGGATCGGCTTGTAGTGCAGGAGACGTAAAACCATCACGCATTATTCAAGCTATTTATTCAAACGACAGTAATGCAGCTAAAGAATCAGTCAGAATGAGTTTTGGCTATGGGGTGACTAAAGAGCAAATTATTGAATTTGCACAAACCTTAGTATCAACGGTTCAATCAATTTTAAAAAAATAGTTGGTATTTGTAAACAGATTCATTATAATGAGGGTATCAAGTTTATAGGGGGATAAGTATGTCATTCTTAGAAAAAGCAACAGTGGAAGGATGTCCACAGTTCTACAAAATAAATCCAAAGGCAAGAGCCTATACGTTTAAAGATTATGGTTTCCAAGTCACACCTTCAGGCAATTTACAATTGGTGAGACCATTAGATATCACACCTCAAGCAAAGCAAAGTCCAAAGTTAAAAATAACAGTGGCAAAAGATTTAAAAACGTTAAAAATGTCTTTAACAACGCCTAATGGATTAAAAGCGATTAATATTTTTAAATCAGAGGACCAAAAAGATAAACAAGAGCAATTTTATTACATTATGGATGATTTAATGTCATTTGATTGTATCGAAAAAGCTTAAACCAAAAGAAAAGAATTGTCTTATGACAGTTCTTTTTTTGTGTTAAAGAGATGATTTTATTAAGCAAAAACGCTATAATGTAATAACTGAAAAAAATACGACCTTCAAATCGTAGTAGATTTTCAGAATCTATAAAAAGAAATGATGGTGAGAAATTTGACAGATAATAGTCAAATTAAAGTAGTAGTTGGTATGAGTGGTGGCGTAGATTCTTCAGTAACTGCCCTAATACTAAAAGAACAAGGATATGATGTAGTTGGAGTCTTTATGAAAAATTGGGACGATACGGATGAAAATGGTGTCTGTACGGCAACTGAAGATTACAAAGACGTGGCGAAAGTAGCGAATCAAATAGGTATCCCTTATTATTCTGTGAATTTTGAAAAAGAATATTGGGACCGTGTATTCGAGTACTTTTTAGCTGAATACAAACGTGGTAGAACACCAAATCCTGATGTCATGTGTAACAAAGAAATTAAATTTAAAGCCTTTCTAGATTATGCCATGCAGCTTGGTGCTGATTACGTGGCGACAGGTCACTATGCGCAAGTTGTGCGTGACGAAAAAGGAATATCTCATATGTTACGTGGGGTAGACCAAAATAAAGATCAAACGTACTTTTTAAGTCAACTTTCTCAAGAACAATTATCTAAAACAATGTTTCCACTTGGACATATGGAGAAAAAAGAAGTTCGTGAGATTGCCGAAAAAGCTGGACTTGCAACTGCTAAAAAGAAGGATTCAACAGGTGTTTGTTTTATTGGTGAAAAGAATTTTAAAGAATTTCTTGGGGAATATTTACCAGCACAACCTGGTAAAATGATCACGTTAGATGGTGATATTAAAGGCAATCATGCTGGATTAATGTACTATACCATTGGTCAAAGACAAGGATTAGGAATCGGTGGAGGTCAAGGTGAATCGAGTGAACCGTGGTTTGTTGTAGGGAAAGAGTTATCAACAAACACTTTATATGTAGGACAAGGATTTCATCATGAAAACTTGTATTCAACACACCTTGAAGCAAGTGAAGTACATTTTACTGTTGATACACCAAAACCAAAAGAATTTAGATGTACAGCTAAATTTAGATATCGACAACAAGATATTGGTGTACGTGTGGTATTGTCAGATGATCAAACACAAGCAACCGTTTATTTTGATGAACCAGTAAGAGCAATTACCCCAGGACAAGCCGTTGTTTTTTATGATGGGATGGAATGTTTAGGTGGCGGATTAATCGATGCGGCATTTTATGAAGATAAACAACGTCAGTACATTTAATTAAAAAAGGTGTTGACAGAATGTTTTTAATACGATATAGTTCTGTGTGTAAGAAAAATAGATTAGTTAGGTGAGGCTCCTATACAAACATAGGCTACTGCCCAAAAATGTCGAGAGACGCCAATGGGTATAACAGAGATGATCGATATAAGGTTTTCTTTAACGTAGCTAAAGTTCTTTGTAACTTTTACGTTGTATAGTGCTAAAACTCAACGATTGGATCTCACAAGTTTATTTAATGTGTCTTTATGCCTTTCGTCGAGTTTTTGGACGGAAGGATTTTTTGCGTTTTCTAATCAATCAAAGGAGGGTTAACTGTTTTTTTTAAAACTATTATTCTTATAAAAAATAACACACAAAGGAGATGGAAACACATGGAAGATAGTAGTCACGGTCGAAGTTACAAGGGTCATGTAGAGTGGGAAATAAAAAAAGTTTATTATTATCTATCTGTTTCTACCTCAGAGAGATAAGTTGATAGCTTGTAACCACTTCTCAAAAGGACCCAATAAAAAGGGGGAATACACATGATTCATACAAATATGAGTGGCATACTCTTTTTTATGATCGGGTGTTTCTTATGGACACAACAAGTGGGAAAGAAGGTTACAACAATGGAAAAAAAAGAAGTAGCAAACTACAAATTTTTTGCACAAACTAGTATTGATAAATTATTTTCAACATTTAAAACAAGTCTTAGTGGTATAAATAACAATGAAGCAGAAGTATTAAGAGATGAGTACGGTGAAAATGTTATTTCACATAAAAAGAAAACACCCTTTATTATTGAAGTATTAAAAGCATATTTTACACCGTTTACTACCGTATTATTAGCTTTAGCTATTATTTCGTTTATTACAGATTATGTGATTGTTCCAGCTGATGAAAAAGATTTAACTGGCGTATTAATTATTGTAGCAATGGTGCTGTTAAGTGGCACAATGACACTTGTTCAGTCAGTTAAGTCAAATAATGCGGCTGAAAAATTAAGCAATATGGTCAAAGTCACAGCGACAGTTCTTAGAAAAGGTGAGGAAGTTGAGTTACCTATCGAAGAAATTGTGTGTGGCGACATTATTAAATTATCAGCAGGAGATATGTTACCAGCAGACGTTAGATTGATTCGTACAAAAGATTTGTTCGTCTCACAAGCTGCTATGACTGGTGAAAGTTATCCTGTTGAGAAAAAAGACACATTTACTATGAGAAACAAAGACACAGAAACAGATTATGAAAATATTGCATTTATGGGAAGTAACGTAGTAAGTGGTAGTGCAATAGGTTTAGTTATTGCTGTTGGAAATGGCACATTATTTGGTCAAATTGCGAAAGATGTGTCCGAAAAACACACGATTACTAGTTTTGATGTAGGGATTTCAAAAACATCTTGGTTATTAATTCGTTTCATGATGGTGATGGCACCAACAGTATTCTTGATTAATGGTTTAACAAAAGGTGATTGGTTAGAAGCATTTCTTTTTGGTCTATCTGTTGCAGTAGGATTAACACCTGAAATGCTACCGATGATTGTGACAACGAACCTTGTAAAAGGTGCGTCAACTATGGCAAAAAAAGGAACAATCATTAAAAATTTAAACTCTATTCAAAACTTTGGTGCCATCGATGTGTTGTGTACAGATAAAACAGGAACCTTGACACAAGACAAAATCATTTTAGAGTATCATTTAGATGTTGATGGAAAAGAAGATGATAGAGTTTTAAGACATGCCTTCTTTAATAGTTATTATCAAACAGGTTTAAAAAACTTAATGGATAAAGCAATTATAGAATCAGCTGAAGAAGAGTTAAATATGAATGTCAATGCGTATAAAAAAGTCGATGAAATTCCATTTGATTTCCAACGTCGTCGTATGAGTGTGGTGATTGAAGATGCGTTTGGCAAAACGCAAATGATTACAAAAGGTGCCGTTGAAGAGATGCTTGACGTATCAAGTTATGTTGACTACCGTGGTAGTGTGGTTCCTTTAACAGAAGAAATCAAATCAACTATTTTAAAAACAGTAGACGAGTTAAATGAAGATGGATTACGTGTGATTGCGGTTGCTCAAAAAACAAATCCAAGTGTAGTTGGTGAGTTTTCTGTCAAAGACGAAAGCGACATGGTATTAATTGGATACCTTGCTTTCCTTGATCCACCAAAAGAAACAACGAAAGACGCTTTAAAAGCATTAAAAGAACATGGTGTTGGTGTTAAAGTATTAACAGGGGACAATGCTTTAGTCACTAAATCTGTGTGTAAACAAGTCGGATTAGAAGATGAAGAGTTAATTACAGGATCTGAGATTTCTCGTATGAATGATGTAGAATTAAAAGTCATTGCAGAAAAATACAATATTTTTGTTAAATTAACACCGTCTCAAAAAACACGTTTAGTAAAAGTATTACGTGATGCTGGTCACACTGTTGGCTTTATGGGTGATGGTATCAATGATGCACCTGCTATGAAAGAAGCTGATGTAGGTATTTCAGTAGATACAGCCGTTGATATTGCTAAAGAAAGTGCGGATGTTATTCTATTAGAAAAAGACTTAATGGTGTTAGAACGAGGTATTTTAGCAGGACGTACAACGTTTGGTAACATTATGAAATATGTCAAAATGACAGCAAGCTCAAACTTCGGAAATATGTTCTCCGTTGTTGTTGCCAGTATTTTCTTACCGTTTTTACCAATGTTACCAATTCAACTGCTATTCTTGAATTTAATTTACGATATTTCTTGTATGTCAATTCCATGGGATAATATGGATGCCGATTATTTAGAAGAACCTAAAAAATGGGATGCAAGCCGTATTGGGTCATTTATGAAATGGCTTGGACCTACAAGTTCAGTGTTTGATATTACTACGTATGCTTTAATGTATTTTGTCATTTGTCCAGCAGTGGTTGGTGGCTCATATCACACATTAGGAGCTGAACAACAAGCATTGTTTATTGCTGTATTCCATGCTGGTTGGTTTGTTGAGTCATTATGGTCTCAAACATTAGTTATTCATACATTAAGAACACCAAAATTACCATTTATTCAAAGTAGAGCATCATTTATTTTAACAACGATTACGTCTATCGGTATTGCAATTGGTTCATTCTTACCATTTACAGCGTTTGGTCAAGATTTAGGATTGATGCCATTACCAGGGCAATACTGGATTTATTTAGCACTGACTATCGTTGCTTATCTAATGCTAGTAATGGTTGTTAAAAAAATCTATGTAAACCGTTTTGGTGAGCTATTATAATAGAAATTTAAAAAGAAACGAGTGATAACTTGTTTCTTTTTTTTTAACACGATAAAATAGATAAGTCGTAAGATTTGTCAATTTAGACATTTTCACATAGTCTATAAGTAAAGTGTAAAAGAAGGGCGGACAAATAGATGTATCAAGTTATTCAGACTTATAGTGAAGATGAGCCTTGGTGGTTTTTTGAAGAATGGGAAAAAAATATAAAATCAGAAGAGGTTTTTGATAAATTTCATGATGCAGAACAAGCATTTATGAAACAATATGATCAATTAAAACAAGACTACGAAGAAGTAAAATGTAAAGATCCTTATTTAGTCGCTTTTTGGAACGATGAAGAATACGTATATTGTGAAGACTGTGATGAAGATTTACAAGCATACAGAGGATTAATGCTGGTAAGTGAGTACAAAAAATTAGATTTAGGAGATAATAACTCAGATGAAGCAACTGGTAATAGCAGAAAAACCAAGTGTTGCCAGAGATTTAGCCAAAGTGCTAGGGGCAACCAAGAAAACTAAAAATTATATCGAGGGCGATAAATATATCGTGACTTGGGCTTTAGGTCATTTGCTTGGCTTAAAGATGCCTGAAGATTATAACAAAGATTGGGCAGAGTGGAACATGAATACCTTACCAATGATTCCTGAACGAGTAGGGATAAAACCACTACCTAAAACACGTCCACAATTAAAAGCAATTAGTCAATTAGCTAATCGCAAAGACGTATCTGAAGCCATTATCGCAACTGATGCAGGACGTGAAGGAGAGCTAGTTGCACGCTGGATTTTACAATTTGTCAAGTTCAAAAAGCCGGTGAAACGTTTATGGATTTCTTCTCAAACAGATAAAGCCATTAAACAAGGATTTAAACAATTAAGACCGAGTAAAGAGTATGATAATTTATATTATTCAGCTGTGGCTCGTGCCGAGGCTGATTGGTTAGTTGGGTTAAATGTGACACGAGCGTTAACTGTAAAATACAAAGACAGTTTATCAGCAGGACGTGTTCAAACACCGACGCTAGCGATGGTTAGACAACAAGAAGAAGTCATTGAGAAATTTAGACCGGAAACCTATTTTACGCTAGACGCTGAATATGATGGTGTCATAGGACATTTGCAATTAAAAAATCCTAGAC
This sequence comes from Vagococcus martis, assembly GCF_002026305.1. NCBI lineage: Bacteria > Bacillati > Bacillota > Bacilli > Lactobacillales > Enterococcaceae > Vagococcus > Vagococcus martis. The sequence goes on from NZ_MVAB01000001.1 coordinate 2,238,772, forward strand.
AGTATAAAGAGAGACAAGCATTAGAAGATTTAGTCGCATCATTTGATGGAAAATCGTTAATGGTTGACGAGATTCAAGTGAAGGAAAAAACAGAGCATGCACCGCTTCCTTATGATTTAACAGAAATTCAGCGTGAAGCAAATCAACGTTACCAATATTCTGCTAAAAAAACACTGTCAATTATTCAACGTTTATATGAAACGCATAAAATTGTCACGTATCCACGAACTGATTCGAAACATTTGACGACCGACATGAAATCAACAATGAAAGAACGTTTGACTGCTGTTACTCAAATGTCACCAGAATTAGTGAAACGACTTGTTAAAGATGGTGCAGTAGTAAAACAGCAAAAAGTGTTCCAAAATGCAAAGGTAACTGATCATCATGGATTGATACCAACAGAACAATCGGCTCGCCTTGAAAAATTAGACAATGATGAGTTGAAAATCTATCGCATGATTGTAGAACGTTTCTTAGGCTTGTTTTTACCGCCATATAAAGTATCAATTGAAACGATTACAGCTAAAGTAGACCAATCAGCGTTTGTCTTTAAACAACAACGTGTCCTTGAAACTGGATGGAAACAATCAGAAGAAACAGCCAAACAATCTGTTGTTTTTAAAAAAGGAGCTGCAATCAAAGCTGTTTATAAGATTAATAAACAACTGACAACTCCACCAAATCCATTATCAGAGGGAACGTTACTTGGAAAAATGGAAAAACATAATTTAGGAACACCCGCAACACGTGCCGAAATTATTGAAAAATTAATCAGTTCAGATTTAATTGAACGTCAAACCAATCGTTTAGTGGTTACAGCAAAAGGAAAACAACTATTACAATTAGTTAATCCATCACTTGTCACACCAGAGCTGACACAACAATGGGAGCTTTCTTTAGAAAGAATTGCGAATGGTGATCTTAAACATCAAGTATTTATAAAAGATATTGAAAAAGAAACTACTCGTTTAGTTAAAGAAATTAAAATGAGTGAAGAAAAGTATGTCGATCATTCATTAACCAATAAAACCTGTCCAGATTGTGGTAGCCAATTAAAAGAAAAAAATACAAGAGATGGCAAAATCTATGTATGTAGCAGTGAGACTTGTCATTACAAACGACGTAAAGATCCAAAAGTATCCAATAAGCGTTGCCCGCAATGTAAAAAGAAAATGATGATATTAGAAAATAAAAATGGATCATATTTTAAATGTGGTGGCTGTCAATACACAGAAAAAATGCAAAGTGGCTCAAAAGGTAAGAAAAAAATCTCGAAACATGAAGAAAGAAAATTGATTAAAAAATATAATCAAGCAGAAGAGATGGAAAGCCCACTTGCGGCAGCTTTAAAAGCAGCAATGAAAGAAGACTAATAAAAAAGGAATGACACAAGGGTTATCACCTTACTGTCATTCCTTTTTATTATATGTTTAATACTTTATTTAAGAAGTCTTTTGTACGGTCATGTTGAGGATTTTCAAAGACTTGTTCAGGTGAACCATCCTCTAAGAAATTACCCCCATCAATAAACATCACACGATTTGCCACTTCTTTAGCAAATCCCATTTCATGAGTGACAATCACCATTGTCATCCCTTGCTCAGCTAAATCTTTCATAACGTTTAGCACGTCTCCTACCATTTCAGGGTCAAGTGCTGATGTTGGTTCATCAAAGAGCATAATATCAGGATTCATGGCTAATGCTCGGGCAATGGCAACACGCTGTTTTTGTCCTCCTGATAAAGAGTCTGGATAGCTATCTTTTTTATCAGCTAAGCCAACTGATTCAAGTAAACTAATTGCTTTTTCATTTGCTTCAGCTTTAGATAATTTACCCAAGTCAACAGGAGCAAGGGTCACATTTTCTAAAATGGTTAAATGAGGAAATAGATTGAAATGTTGGAAAACCATTCCAATGTGTTGACGGACTTTATTGATGTTAGTATTTTTGTCAGTCAAATTAGTTCCATCCACAATAATATTTCCACTCGTAATTTCTTCTAATTGATTTAAGCAACGAAGAAACGTGCTTTTCCCAGAACCTGATGGGCCAATGATACAGACCACATCGCCTTTTTTGATAGAAACATTAATATCGTTTAATACAGTGTGTTCATCATATTTTTTTACTAAGTGCTCAACTAATATTTTTTCAGCCAATTAGTTCACCTTCTTTTCTAAAACTTTTGCTAATTTTGTTAATGTTGTAATCAAAATCAAATAAATCAATGCGATAGTAAAGTAAACCATCGTACTTTGTAAGTTTCGTGCCACAATAATTTTACCTGATTGAAGTAATTCAATTAAACCAATTGATGATAGAATGGTTGTATCTTTTAGAGAAATAACAAATTGATTAACAAATGATGGAATCATGATTTTAATGGCTTGAGGTAAAATAATCTTTTGCATTGCACGATGATACGAAAGACCTAAACTTCTAGATGCTTCCATTTGCCCTTTAGGAACAGCATTTATCCCACCACGTACGATTTCTGATAGATAGGCACTTGAGTTTAATGTTAGTGTGATGATACCAGCTAAGAAGACAGGAATATTAAAACCTAAAATCCCTGGCATACCAAAGTAAATGAAGAAAGCTAGCACCATAAGTGGAATACCACGAATAATATCCACATAGATTGTTGCGATAAGACGTAGCACTTTTGATGGTGAAACACTAAATAATCCAATTAAAATACCGATAATAAGTGCTAAAACAAATGATACTAGAGTTAACTTAATTGTCATCCATAGTCCATCGAGTAAACTTTTCCAGTTATTTTTTAAGAAACCAGTAAAACTTGTTTCGTCAACAACGGTTTCTTCTGTACTTGTATCTTTTCCAGTTGAAATATATTTATTGATAATTTTGTCGTACTCGCCAGACGCTTTTAAATTCTTAAGACCAGCGTTGAATTTTTCCAATAATTCTTGATTCTGCCCTTTTTTAACGGCAAATCCATAGGCACTACCAGTCTCTTTTTCACCAACTAATTGAAGAGCTTGCCCATTTGTAATGGCATATCCTAAAACAGGGTAATCATCAAATATGGCAACAGTTTCGCCATTTTCTAATGATTTATACAGTCCAGTGGCGTCATCAAAGTTTTTGATTGTATAACCATATTTTTTTTGATTCTTTTCTAAGAAAGTCGCACTTTCAGTTCCAACTTTTGCAGCGACCGTTTTTCCTTTTAAATCGTCATAACTTTTGATTGAGTTATTTCCTTCTTTAACAGCCATTGAAATACCGCTATCAAAATAAGGATCAGAAAAATCAAATGATTTTTTTCGTTCCTCGGTAATACTCATACCAGCAACCATACCATCCGCTTGATTTGATTGGACAGCTTGTACCGCACTATCAAATCCTAAAGGTTTTAAATCCACTTTAAATCCTTGATCTTTCGCGATAGCATTGATTAAGTCAACGTCAATCCCAATATATGTTCCACTTGAATTTTGGTATTCAAAAGGGGCAAAGGTTAAATCAGTTCCAATTGTGTAAGTTTTTTCTTCTGCTTTGACGTTGACTCCAAAAACTAAAACAACTAAAGAGGCAAGTAAAGCTACGAATGAAAATAAAGAATATTTATTTTTCATAAAGTTTCTCCTTTTTTTCTATTTTTTTCATTATAATTTAAAAAAACAGAAAAACACAAATTTTATGTCAGATTATCTTACATGAAATTTGTGTTTTTACAAAAAATACCAAAAAACGGTTTAATTTTTACACTAATATCTATATACAACTTCTGCACCAAATGGCATCAGTGCTAATTTTGCCAATTTAAAAGATTGTTTTCCAAAAGGAATCCCAATAATGGTGATGCATAAAAGTATACCGCTAGTAACGTGGACAATGGCTAATGGAAGTCCTGATATGATAAGCCAGAGTATATCAACAACAAATGAGATACCACTTCCATTGTAAACAATGTCTTTTCCAAAAGGCCAAAATGAAAGACCAGCAATTTTAAAGCATTGAAGTCCTATTGGAATCCCAATAATAGTAATACACCACGTGCACCCAGCGATAAACCAAGAAATTCCACCAGCAAATCCTCCAAAAATTAACCAGATAATGTTTCCTAAAAAAGTCATTGTCATTCTTCTTTCTAAAATATGATAGATTAATAAAAGCATTTTGTTCATCATTCTGATAGAATGTAGTTAATCGATTATAACATAGACATATAATGTATACAAAAGGGGAAATGATAGTGGAAAATATCTTTATGACATTTATTACCTATTCCATTGTAGGATGGCTGTGGGAAAGTTTTTATTGTTCGTTAAAAGCGCGACATTTTGTGTATCGAGGCTTCTTATTAGGCCCATATTGTCCTGTTTATGGGTTTGGTGTGACAGCTGTCTTATTACTTGTCCCAGACAAATCAGGTACACTTTTAAATCTTTATTTTAATTCTGTTGTGATTGTGACTATTATTGAATTTATAACAAGTTGGTTACTAGAAACATTATTTAATATGTCATTGTGGGATTATAAAAATGTTCCCTTTAATATTGAAGGACGGGTAGCTGTCCCTGTTTCAATGTTCTGGGGAGTGGGATGTTTGTTCCTAATTAAAGTGATTAATCCAGTCATACAAGATGGCATTACAAACTTTATACATGCAACTAACAATATTGGACCCATTATTTTATTTGTTTTATTTACGGTAGATGTTATCTCAACATTAATTTTTACAGCGACTACGAAAAAAGAAGTTGCTTCATCAATTGATACGAGTGATAAGGAAAATGCTGGTATTAAAGAATATCGGTTAAAACACTTATTTGAAAACAAAGAATCAGACCATAATAGATTGAAAGTTTTACAAGACTTGAAAAATAAACCACTGAAATTAAAACATCACAATCTAAATCGTTTGCTTAAAAACTATCCAAATTTAAAATTAAAAAAATAGGGTTAGGCCTATTTTTTTTGTTGCTCATAAATGAAGTGGCTATGTTATAATGGTTCTATTACATAAAAAGAGGTATGGTATGAATAATAATGATCGGTTAACGCGTTTAAGATACGCACTTGATATTAAAGATAATGATATGGTCGAGCTTTTTTCATTAGGTGGCGTGACTGTTACAAAAGAAGAGTATTTATCAATGTTAAATAAAATAGATGACGACTTATATGAAAACATGTTAGAAGATGAAATGTTTGAGCGATTTTTAAATGGCATGATTATGTCACAGCGTGGGAAAAAAGATGATGACAAGGTAGTCTATGAATTGCATGAAGGAAATGCAAATAATGTCTTTTTAAAGAAAATAAAAATTGCATTATCTCTTACAACTGATGATATGCTTCATTATTTAGATGAGGCAGGGGTGAGTGTTTCCAAAAGTGAATTAAGTGCTTTTTTAAGAAAAGAAGGACATCGAAATTACAAAGTATGTGGAGACAACTACACAAGACATTTTTTAAAAGGCTTAATGACTGATTATAGATAATGATTATTTTAGGAGGTGACTTATGCGTTTTGTCATTGATGGGGATGGGTCTCCGGTAAAAAATGAAGTGATCCAATTAGGAGAAACGTATCAAATTCCTGTTGTTATCGTGACAAGTATTGATCACTACACAAATAAAATTTATCCAGACTTTATTGAGTTTATTTACGTAGATAAAGGAAGTGACAGTGCTGATTATCGTATCGTAAAAGAAGTAGAGGATCATGATATTATTATTACTCAAGATTATGGTTTGGCTTCTCTTTTACTAACAAAACCAGTACGAGTATTTCATCATAGCGGACAAGAGTATACAACACGCACGATTGATACATTACTTAATCAACGTTTTATAGGTAGTCAAATGCGTAAAGCAGGAAAGAAAACAAAAGGTCCTAAAGCATTTACCCAAAAAGATAAAGAGATATTTATTGGGAAAATGTTGGATATTATTAAGACCAAAAATAACCTTGGCTAAAAAGTTAAGGTTATTTTTATTGACATGTTCAAAAAATACAGGTATAGTCATTTTAATAAAAAGATTAAAACACGATGAGAAAGAAAGTAAGATAGTGATATTTTCCATTAGAGAGTCTTGGTAGCTGAAAAAAGACGTTAATAAAACTATTTGAAAATGGCTTTTGAGTGGACTTTCTAACATGATTGAGGAAAGTACGGCTTGTTCCGTTAGAAAACAGCAGTCTCCAATATTAAAGGGTACTGTTAGAGGTTGCTTTTGTGAAAAAGCAACAAATTAAGGTGGTAACACATGTCAATTATGTCCTTAGATATCAATCTAGATATCTAAGGATTTTTTATTTTTATATAATAAGGAGGAAAAATGATGAGTGAAATTCCGTTTCGTTATGATCAAGTAGGAAGTTTATTAAGACCAAAAGAATTAAAAGAGGCTAGAAAAAAATTTCAAAATGGTCTATTAACTAAAGAAGAACTAACTACGATAGAAGATGTTGAGATTATTAAAGTTATAGAAAAACAAAAAAAGATAGGCCTAAAAGCAGTCACTGATGGTGAGTTTAGAAGAAGATGGTGGCATTTGGATTTTATAGCTGGGTTGAATGGTATTACAGTTTATGATTTCGTAACGACAGCTTTTGGTATCACTACAGAAGCTCAAGGAACTTATGTTTCCGGGAAATTGTCATACAATAATCTGCATCCTTTTATTCATCATTTTAAATTTACCAAAAAGCATGCAGGTAATGATGTCGTTGCTAAACAAACAATTCCTGGACCAAACATGATTTACTTAGATTCATTTATACTATCTAAACAGTATAATGAAAAACCTGTTTATTCAGATAAGGACGGTTTTGTTGAGGATTTAATTAAAACCTATCAAGATGTCATTCTAGCATTTTATGAAGTAGGATGTCGTTATCTTCAATTAGATGATACTAGTTGGGGAGCACTTTTTGATGACCGTTTTAGAGAATTAATTAAAAATAATGGTTATGATCCGGATGAACTCATTCAAGAATTTGGAGATATTACAGAAAAAGTTTTAGAAAATAAACCGACAGATTTAGATATTACATTTCATTTTTGTAAAGGGAATTTTCAATCAAAATGGTTATACAACGGTTCATATGAAATGATAGCAAAAAGATTATTCAGTATTGAAGCGTTTTCTGGTTTCTTTTTAGAGTTTGATGATGAACGTTCTGGCGGTTTTGAACCACTGAGGTTTATTGGTAATCAAAAAGTAGTTTTGGGTCTAGTCACTACTAAAACACCAGAATTGGAAGATAAAGAAGTCATCAAAAATAGAATTATTGAGGCAAGTAAAACAGTGCCACTTGAGCAGTTATGCTTGAGTCCACAATGCGGATTTTCATCAACACATGAAGGAAATAAAGTGACTGAAGACGACCAATGGAAAAAATTGTCATTAGTAATTGATATTGCCAAAGAAGTGTTTTAAGAAAGGAAGAGAGACATGACAATTATTGATACGATCAATCAACTAAAACAAAGAGAATGGGTTGACTTGACACACACATTATCAAAAAGTATTCCATACTTTTCTGCATTTTCACCAATGAAAGAAAAAACATTATTTACAATAAAGGAAGATGGCTTTTATGCGAAAGAATATACTTTGGCAACGCAATATGGTACTCATATTGATCCACCAGGTCATTTTTCTGAAGGCAGTGGTTTGTTAGATGTTTTAACATTAAAAGATGGGATTTTGCCATTATATGTGATTCACAAAGAAAAAGAAGTTGAGAAAAACTCAGATTATGAATTGACGGTAAAAGATATTCAACATTTTGAGAATGAAAACGGAAAAATCGAAGCAGGAAGTTTTGTTGCATTTTCAAGTGGTTGGTCAAAAAAATGGGAGGATCATGAAGCATATTACAATAAGGATGATAAAGGGCAAGCACACACTCCTGGTTGGTCAATAGAGGCGTTAAAATTTTTGCATGAAAAACGCAATGTTCGAGCTATTGGACATGAGACACTTGATACTGATAGCGGAAAAGCATTTTTTGAAAATCAAGCGTTGTTAGGAGAATTATACTGGTTATCTACCGGAAATTTTCAAGTGGAAGCTTTAAGTAATTTGTCTAATGTACCAAGTAGTGGTAGTGCTATTGTAATAGGTATTCCTAAAATAGAAGAGTCTCCAGGATTTAGCGTCCGAGCTTTTGCTATTATTTAAATTAGATATTAAAACAAAAAAGACAAAGTGTTGACATTGATCATTACATTGTCTTTTTTGGGCTTTGATAAGCTTTTTAAGAATATATTTTTGTACTTTGTAAAAAGAATTGAGAATTAACATAATGATAGATTTTTTTAGAAAAATCAAAAGCTTCTCCTGAGGATAAGTAAAATAACTCGTCAATTAATAATCCTGGATCACCTTCTTTTAATTCTAATAGATCACTTTCATCTTTATTTAATTTTATGACATGGATATATTTATCTGAAAAACTAATATTTAATTTCAAAGCTGTTTTACAGTAATCAAAAATAGAATGCTCTGCTATTTCAACATTTAAGTAAGGGATGATCGTTTTATTGTAATAGGATTCTTCTATACAGAGCACTTGGGAATTGATATATCGCATTCTCTTAACATAATAAACACTCTCTTTATCATCTAAACTTAAATGCTCTCTAACTTCCAATGGTGGAATGACTTCACTAAGTTTTAATACTTTAGATGTAATATCAAATTCACCTAAATCAGCTGTAAACCCTTGATTTTCACTGAAATTAATATAGCCTTTTCTTTTTTTCTCCTAACAAATACACCACTACCTTGTATTTGGTAGATAATTCCTCGTTTTTCTAATAAATCCAATGCTTTAACAATAGTACTTTTACTGACATGATAAGTCTCTATCAATTCTTTAAAGTTTGGTAACCTACTACCATGGTTTAAGTTGTTTTCAACAATTGATTCCTCAATTAATAATGCAATTTTTTCGTATTTTAACATCATAATAATTCCCTCATTTATATCCCCTAAGTTTTGTTACGATAGTTTTCTTTATTTTATCACAAAAAAATAAAAAAGATAGGCATTGACAAATTGTGCATGCACAATTATTATTTGTATATAAAGTTTAGAGAGGAAGGCGAATCATGAGTAAAGTGAGAGACTATTCAAAGTTGGCACAAGATATTGTTGAAATACTCGGTAAAGATAATATTTTAAATGCTACACGTTGTGCAACAAGATTAAGATTGGTGTTAAAAGATATTCCAACTGATGCAAAAGAAAAAATTTCAACATTACCTGGTGTTATATCGGTCGTCATAAATAATGGACAATTTCAAATAGTGATTGGTCCACACGTAGGGGAAGTGTATGATGCGTTTACTGAATTAGTAAATGTTGATACAACTGAGGAAGAACCAAAAGGAAGTATTCTAAATCGTATAATTGCTACGATGTCTGCTGTATTTGCACCATTTGTTTATATTTTAGCCGCAGCGGGTATTCTACAAGGTGCACTTATCTTGATTAATTTAGCTTATCCTGCCTTTGCGACAACTGATACTTATCGTGTTTTTAGTTTCATTTCTTGGGCACCGTTTACATTCTTGCCTATTTTTATCGCAATTACGGCATCCAAGCATTTTAAAGTAAATACATATATCGCTGTGGCAATATCAATGGCACTTGTGTCACCTGATTGGACAACAATGGCTGGAGAAATTGCATCCGGAAAACATTTAACATTTTTAAATATTCCGCTGAGCGAGACCGTTTACACTTCATCTGTACTACCACCGCTTATTATGGTTTGGCTATTGTCTTATTTAGAAAAATTTGTAGAGAAAAGATTGCCGGGAGTTGTTAAGCCATTACTTACTCCTCTGATTTGTATGGTTATCATGGTTCCTGTGACTATTTTAGTATTTGGCCCGGCATCAGCTTTCCTTGCAAACGGTATCGCAAATGGTTATAACAGTTTAGTACAAGTGGCACCTCCCCTAGCAGGCGCATTAATCGGTGGATTCTGGCAAGTAGTTGTTATTTTTGGGGTTCATTGGGGAATTACGCCAGTTGTTATGGCAAACTTTGATATGTATGGAAGAGATTCATTCCAAGCATTTCAAACCATTGCAGTCGTAGCACAAGTAGGAGCTGTTTTAGGAGTGTTCTTGAAAACTAGAAACAAAGAACTTAAAGGGGTGTCGTTATCAGCCTTTATTACTGGTTTGTTTGGTATAACAGAGCCAGCCATCTATGGTGTAACACTTCGATTTAAAAAACCATTTATTTTTGGCTGTATATCTGGAGCAATCGGTGCGATAGTTGCTAGTTTCTTCAATCCATACTATTTTGCTTACGCTGGGTTACCAAGTTTATTAACGGTTGTTAATGGAATTAATAGTGAGTTTCCAACTTCATTCATCGGAATCGTAATTGGATGTCTGATTGCACTTGTTGGTTCAGCTGCATTAGTCATGATTTTCGGATTTGGTGAAACAAATGAAACAGATAAAGAGTTAAGTGAAGACATTGAAGGAAAAGTAAAAAAAGAGACATTAGTTAATTATGATATGCCAACCCCAATTATTGGAGAAGTCATGGCTTTAACTGATGTACCAGACGAAGTATTTGCTAGTGGTGCGATGGGGTCTGGAGTTGCCGTTAAGCCAACTGATAATAAAGTTTATGCCCCATTTGATGGTGTTGTAACGATGGTGATTGATTCAAAACATGCCATTGGTTTAACGAGCGATACTGGAATCGAATTACTGATTCATGTTGGATTAGATACTGTTAAATTGGAAGGAAAACCATTTAAATGTCATATTGTTCAAGGTCAATCTGTTAAAAAAGGTGACCTGCTATTAGAATTTAATGCAGAAGAAATCGAAGAAGCGGGTTATTCATTAATTACGCCAGTTATTATTACGAATTCTTTTGAATTTAAATCTATTCAAACAGAGGAAAATAATATAGTTAATGTAAACGATAGTCTTTTAAAATTTAATTAGAGGTGATAAAAATGGATAAAAACTTTTTATGGGGTGGCGCATTAGCTGCTCATCAATTCGAAGGCGGATGGAATCAAGATGGAAAAGGACCAAGTGTTATTGATGTTATGACAGCAGGCGCACATGGTGTACCAAGAGAAATTACAGACACAATTGAGGTAGATAAATTCTATCCAAACCATGAAGCAATTGATTTTTACAATCGGTATAAAGAAGACGTAGCATTGTTTGCTGAAATGGGATTAAAGTGTTTAAGAACATCTATTGCGTGGTCACGTATCTTTCCAAATGGAGATGAAGACACACCAAATGAAGCTGGGTTACAATTTTATGATGATTTATTTGACGAGTTATTAAAAAATGGTATCGAACCAGTTATTACATTGTCTCATTTTGAAATGCCGTTGCATTTAGCTAAAGAGTATGGTGGATTTAGAAATCGTAAAGTGATTGACTTTTTTGAAAAATTTGCGATTACATGTTTTGAGCGTTATAAGAATAAAGTAAAATACTGGATGACTTTTAATGAAATCAATAACCAAATGGATACAAATAATCCTATCTTTTTATGGACAAACTCTGGTGTAAGTGTGGCAGAGGGTGAAAATGCGAAAGAAGTCATGTATCAGGTTGCTCATAATGAATTAGTTGCTAGTGCTAAAGCAGTTATTGCTGGTAAAAAAATAAATTCTAATTTTGAAATAGGTTGCATGGTCTCTCATGTTCCAATTTATCCCTATTCATGTAATCCAGCTGATATTATGGCTGCTGAAGAGGCGATGCATCAACGATTCTTTTTTGCTGATGTTCATGTACGTGGTTACTACCCAAATTATGCCATGAAAGAATTTGAACGTGAAGGATACAATTTGGATATTCGACCAGAAGATTTAGAAATATTAGCTAAGGGAACAGTTGATTATGTTGGATTAAGTTATTATATGTCAACAGTTGTTAAAGCTGATGTGAATAACGATAACCTAGGTAATGTGGTGAATGGTGGATTACCAAATAGTGTAGAAAATCCATATATCGAAATAAGTGATTGGGGATGGGCAATTGATCCTGAAGGCTTACGTTATGGTTTGAATCGCTTGTATGATCGCTACCAAATCCCATTATTTATCGTAGAGAATGGATTTGGCGCAATTGATGAACTAACTGAAAATAATGAAGTGCACGATCAAAATAGAATTGACTATTTAATGAAACATATTGAAGCCATTAAGACTGCGATTGACTATGATGGCGTTGAAATCATGGGCTACACACCATGGGGGATTATTGATTTAGTGTCCTTTACAACTGGTGAAATGAAAAAACGCTATGGAATGATTTATGTTGACCGCGATAATGAAGGAAATGGTTCGATGAATCGTTATAAAAAAGATTCGTTTGATTGGTATAAAAAAGTGATTGAAACAAATGGAAAAGAGCTTTAAACAAATGGAAAAGAGCTTTAAACATAAAAAACTATTAGTCTGTACTGGCTAATAGTTTTTTAATGGCAATTAATTAACCTATTTTTTAAAGTGTGTTATCCTACTATATAAGAAGAGCTTCATATAGGAGGAAAAAACATGGGAGACAATAAATCTGCCAAAACAAATCAGTCTGAAACAAAATTTATTAAGTATATCAGTTGGATTGCAACGATTACAGCAATTCTAATGTATGTATCGTACATCCCGCAAATAAGTAATAATTTAGCTGGAGATAAAGGTAGTCCTGTTCAACCCTTAGTTGCTGCAATTAATTGTTTACTTTGGGTTGTGTATGGTTTTTTTAAATCACCAAGGGACTGGCCACTTGTTTTAGCTAATTTTCCTGGTATCGTCTTTGGACTTCTTACTTTTTTTACTGCTTTGTAGTAAAAAACTTAGATTAAACCAAAAAATTTGAAAATTGACGTAAATTTGCCTTGGAATAGTTATAATATGAAAAGAGTCTATGACTTAAGTAGTATTATATTGTTTCAGGGGGTTGGATCAATGGATATTTTAGAGATAACAAGTATCATTGGGACGATTGCTTTTTCGTTTTCTGGAGCACTTGTTGCCATAGAAGAAAAATATGATTTATTAGGGATTGCAGTATTAGGATTTGTCACGGCATTTGGTGGTGGTGCGTTAAGAAATTTGATTTTAGGATTATCAATGGATATTTTTTGGAGTCAGACAACACTGTTTTATGTGTCATTTGCAACGATTGGCATTGTTTATTTATTTCCAAAAAGGTTATCTTCAATGAAAATGCTAGAACTTATTTCTGATGCGATTGGATTAGCGGCATTTAGTATTCAAGGGGCTTTATATGGCTTGGGAATTAATGGTCATATTGGACCTGTTATAATGGCGGCACTTCTGACTGGTACAGGAGGAGGATTAATACGTGATCTTCTTGCGGGAAAAAAACCAAGTGTGTTATGTGCTGAAATATATGGTAGTTGGTCGATTTTAATAGCAATCGCTCTTTATGTGTATCGTCCAACACATTCATTAGTGTATCTTTTTATCATTGTGTTAACAGTGTTACTAAGAGTTGTTGGGTTAACATATGATTGGAACTTACCGAAGTCTAAATTTAATAAACATGATGATGACAATAGCCACCCAACTCTAAAAATTGACTTATAAAACGTTGCGTGATATATTTTACAGATAATATAGACTAAAGACGTTATATAGAATCATAAAGTGTTAAGTTGAAAACAATTGATTGATTTTTCAATTGTTTTCTTTTTTTATGATGATTTTAGTAAAAAGGAGAGTCAAAAGTGAGTATTTTAGAGATTGATGACTTAAAGTATGAATTACCAGATAAGATGCTTTATGAAAATGGATCACTTCGTTTAAATAAGGGTGAACATCTTGGTTTAACAGGAAAAAATGGGGCAGGAAAATCAACTTTATTAAAAATGATTCAAGGTGAGATTATGCCTGATGAAGGTCGGATTGTTTGGCAAAATAATATAACGATTTCCTATTTGGAGCAACAATTAACCTATAGTGAAGGTGACACAATGTTTGATTATTTAAAACAAGCATTTAGTCATTTATATAAAATTAGTGATGAAATCCAAGAGATGTATGAAGAGTATGCCACAACTTATGATGATGAGTTACTTGAAATAATTGGGAAAAAACAAGAAAAACTTGAAGCCAGTGATTTTTATTCAATAGAAACACAAATCGAACAAGTTGCAAATGGACTAGGATTGACTGCAATTGGTTTAGATAAAGAAGTGGCTAAGTTAAGTGGTGGACAACGTTCCAAAGTTAGTTTGGCAAAATTATTACTAGAAAAAGCAGATGTGTTTTTACTAGATGAGCCGACAAACTACCTAGATGTTTCACATATTGACTGGCTATCAGATTATTTAAATCAATTAGATAGTACTTATATCGTGATTTCTCATGATAGAGACTTTTTAAACAACGTAACGACATGTATTTGTGACATTGATTATCATACGTTGACGAAATACAATGGTAATCTAGAAGCTGCGATGAAACAAAAACAAGCAAAAGCAGAACAACATCAAAGAGATTATGAAAAACAACAAAAAGAAATTGATAAATTGGAAGCTTACGTTAGAAAGTATAAAGCCGGAAGTCGTTCGAATATGGCAAAAAGTCGTGAGAAACAGTTAAATAAAATTGATAGACTGGCTGCGCCACCAAGTGGTAAACCAGGTAAATTTGAATTTCCATATGAAATGAGCCATAGTCATTTGGTTCTTGAAACAAATGATTTATCAGTAGGTTATGAGTTTCCTTTATTAGAAGACATTAATTTCAGACTTCATAAGGGTGAGAAAATTGCGATTAAAGGATTTAATGGGATTGGAAAATCAACTTTATTAAAAACGTTAATCGGTGAGATAGATAAACTGTCAGGAACGATTGAAATTAGTAATGATGTGAAGATTAATTACTTTTCACAAGATTTAAATTGGGAACACCCAAACCAGTCAGCAATTGATTGGTTACAAGTTGTTCATCCAAAATTATCTAATAAAGAAGTGCGTCGTGTTCTCTCAAAAAGTGGGATTAATGATGATAATATGAGTAAACCTTTATCCCAACTTAGTGGGGGAGAGCAGTGTAAAGTGAAATTGTGTCACTTGACTTTAATCAAGAGTAACTTATTAGTACTTGATGAACCAACCAACCATTTAGATCAACAAAGTAAAGATGCATTAAAAGAAACACTGAATCAATTTGAAGGAACGGTGTTACTTGTTTCTCATGAGATGGACTTTTTGGAAGACTTAGTAGATCAAGTTTATGATGTTGCATTAGGAAAAATGATGTAAAACGTAAGACCTCGAGAAATTGAGGTCTTTTTTTAATGCACAAAATTGTATTTTATTTTAATATCTATACGATTTTTGTGTTATACAAGTGAAACAATTAATTAACAATACATTAAAATACGATTAATGTTTGAAATAACGAGTTTGTAAACGTTGTATTAACAAAGTTTATAGAACCTATAAATAAAACCAATAGTAAGATAAAAAACAACAAATTGTATGCGTTTACATTAGTTGGTACAGTATGAGTGTAGTCACAAAGAAATAAATGAGGTGAATAAAAATGATAACAGTATCAATCGCCGGAGGTTCTCAACCAGAGATTTTAACGTTGGTAAACGAAGCGAAAAATCGTTTTAAAGAAAGTCTGAATTTTGTTGTATTTGACCAAACAGAAGATATAGGAAATTCAGATACGTGGGAATATATCCACTGTAAAGACGAGGCTGAAATAGTTCAAAAGGCAGTGCAATATGTAGCTGATGGACATGCTCAAATTCTCCTCAAAGGTATTATTCAAACACATACATTATTAAAAGAATTACTAAAAAAAGAGTATGGCTTAAAAACGCAATCTGTTTTATCACACGTTGCCATGGTAACAGTTCCTTCCAAAGATAAAACATTTCTGTTAACTGATTGTGCAATGAATATCACACCAGACACTCAAACAATGATTGAAATTGTTGAAAATGTGAAATCTGTTGGACACAAAATTGGATTAGATCATCCTAAAATCGCGTTACTAAGTGCGGCGGAAAATTACAATCCAAAAATGCCATCATCGGTATTAGCGACTGAAGTAACAGAAGCATTTAAAGATGAACAAAATGCCACAATATTTGGACCAATATCATTTGACTTAGCAATGTCTAAAGAAGCAGTTGAGCACAAACGATTCGTTGGACCAATTATGGGGGATGCGGATGTATTGGTTGTGCCACAAATAGATACAGGAAATAGTTTATATAAATCACTGACACTATTTGCTGACGCGACAGTCGGTGGAACAATCGTTGGGACAAAAGTTCCAGTGGTATTGACTTCAAGAAGTGATACAACGGCAAGTAAACTTGACTCTTTAGAGTTTGCCATGAAACAAATTTAGAAAAGAGGTTTTTTGATGGAACATATATTAGTTATTAATCCTGGCTCGACATCGACTAAGATAGCTATTTTTTCAAATCATGAACAAATTGCAGAAGAAACGATTCGCCATACAGTAGAAGAAATTTCGCAGTTTGAAAATGTGATTAGTCAAACGGATTTTAGAGCAGAATTAATAAAAGAATTTATCACAAAACAACAAGTAGAAGACAGTTTAGTTGCTGTAGTTGGTCGTGGTGGGTTATTAAAACCAATACCAGGTGGCACATATAAAGTAAACGAGGCTCTACTAAGTGACTTGATAGCTGAAAAATATAACACACATGCGTCTAACTTAGGGGCTATCTTAGCCAATGAGTTTGCAAAAGAATACGACATTCCAGCATTTATCGTAGACCCAGTAGTAGTCGACGAAATGGAACCGATTGCAAAAGTATCTGGACTAAAAGGAATTAATCGTAGAAGTGTGACACATGCACTTAATCAAAAAGCTGTTGCACGTGTGACAGCAGAAGAATTAGGTAAAGAATATGAAACCTCATCTATGATTGTCGCTCATTTAGGCGGTGGGATTAGTGTTGGTGCTCATAAAAATGGGAAGATGATTGATGCTGTAAATGGTTTAGATGGTGAAGGTCCTTTTTCACCAGAAAGAAGTGGCGAATTACCACTGGTTGATTTCGCTCATCTGATTATTGAAGAAAATCTATCGTTAGATGATGTGAAAAAAATCATAGCAGGTAATAGTGGGCTGAAATCATATCTTGGGGAAACTGATTTAAGAGAAGTCGAAAAACGTATTAAAGCTGGCGATACTGAAGCAGCATTTTACGAAGAAGCCATGTCTTATCAGGTAGCTAAAAGTATTGCGGAAATGTCTGTTGTACTAAAAGGTGAAGTAGATAGCATCATCTTAACAGGCGGTGCCGTTTATTCGGACTCAATTCGCAAACAAATTACTTCGCGAGTTGAATGGATTGCACCAGTTAAAGCTTTCCCAGGTGAGATGGAAATGCAAGCTCTATATGAAGGAGCATGGCGTGTACTAAAAGGAAAAGAAGAAGCAAAAGATTACGCTTTAGTGTAACAAATAGAAGGAGTGAAAAAGATGGCAGAACAAACAGACTTGCTTATTTTAGGTGGCGGAACTGGTGGTTATGTTGCTGCAATTAGAGCAGCGCAAAAAGGGTTGGATGTCACGATTGTTGAAAAAAGTAAATTAGGTGGAACATGTCTACATAAAGGATGTATCCCAACAAAAGCATTATTAAGAAGTGCAGAAGTATTTGACACAATCAAAGATGCACAGGAATTTGGTATTGAGAATGTAACAGACTTTTCTGTCGACTTTAAAAAAGTACAAGAAAGAAAACAAGGGATTATTAATCAACTTCACCAAGGTGTTGAAGGATTAATGAAAAAAAATAAAATCCGAGTTCTTGAAGGTGAAGGGGCGATTTTAGGACCATCTATCTTCTCGCCGGTTTCTGGAGCAGTTGCTGTGACATTTAATGATAAATCAAAAGAAGAAGAAATCATCGTCCCAAAAAATGTCATTATCGCGACAGGTTCATCACCGAAAACTTTACCTAATTTGCCATTAGATGAAGAATTCATACTTTCATCAGACGGAATGTTAGAAATTGAAACATTGCCTAAATCAATTGCGATTGTTGGTGGTGGCGTAATTGGTGTTGAATGGGCGTCTCTATTAAATAGTTTAGGCGTTGAAGTAACCATTATTGAATTCTTAGATCGCTTGTTAATTAATGAAAGCCCAGCCATTTCAAATGAATTGAAGAAAAGCCTAGAAAAACGCGGGATTAAGGTACTTCTAAGTAGCAAAGTATCTAAAGCAGACATCAAAGGCAAAGAAGTTGTGGTTGATATAGAAGGCCAAGATAGTCTAACAGTTGATAAAGTTATGGTTGCTATCGGACGCAAGCCGAATGTAAACGGTATTGGCTTACAAAACACATCAGTTAAGTTTGATGATAAAGGCATTCAAGTAAATGAGTTCTACCAAACAACTGAAGATCATATTTACGCAGTAGGAGATTGTATTAATACACTTCAATTAGCACACGTTGCGATGAAAGAAGGAGAAATTGCCGTTAGTCACCTACTAGAAGAAGACGTTGACACAATCAACTATACAAATGTTCCACGTTGTGTTTATACAAATCCAGAAATCGCAAGTGTTGGGTACTCAAAAGATGATGTCCCAGAAGGTGTGAAAGCAAAAGTTGGAACATTTAGTTTTGCTGGAAACGGAAAAGCACTTGTTTATGGCGGCGAAGGTGGATTTGTTGAAGTTATAAGAGATGAAGAAACAGATGATTTATTAGGTGTATCCATTATCGGTCCACATGCGACAGATTTAATTTCTGAAGCAAGTACGTCTATTTATTTAGATGCAACACCAATTGAATTAGGGGAGGCGATTCATCCACATCCAACATTGTCAGAAGCAATTCAAGAAGCAGCACTCGATACATATAAAAAAGCAATTCATAAATAAAGGAAAGGTTGATGAAAAATGAAAACGTTAAAAAAATCAGGTTTAAGTAAAGAAGAAATTATACAAGCTTATTACGAGGTTAAAAGAGGTCGTCGTTTAGATGAACGTTTATGGCAATTAACTCGTATTGGTAAAACGTCATTTAACATTTCAGGACAAGGAGCAGAAGTTGCTCAAGTTGCTATGGCTATGGCTTTTGAACACGATAAAGATATTTTCTTACCATACTACCGTGATATGACTGCTTGTTTAGTATGGGGGATGACTTCTAAAGACATTATCTTAGGTTCATTTGGTAAAGATGCAGACCCTTCTTCACATGGTCGTCAAATGCCTAACCACTATGGTTCAAAAGAACATAATATTGTGTCATTTGCTTCTACTGTAAGTACACAAATGCCTTTAGCAACTGGTGTAGCATATGCAGCACAATTAGAAGGAAAAGACTATATTGCTTTAACAACAACAGGTGAAGGATCAGCTAACCAAGGTGAAGTACAAGAAGCAATGAACTTTGCTGGAGTTAAGAAATTACCAGTTATCTTCGTGGTAGAAAATAATAACTATGCGATTAGTGTTCCGATTGAAGAGCAATATGCTAACGAGAACATGTCTGACCGTGCTCATGGCTATGGATTTGAAGGAATCACTGTTGATGGAAATGACTTTACAGAAGTTTACTTAACATTTAAAAAAGCAGTTAAAGATGCTCGTAGTGGTAAAGGTCCAAAATTAATCGAATTGAAAGTATACCGTTTAACTTCTCACTCTGCAGATGATGATCAAACGATTTACCGTTCTAAAGAAGACATCGAAAAAATGAAAGAAAGTGACCCAATTGATGTATTTGAAAAACAATTAATCGACGAAGGTTACTTAACTCAAGCAGAGATGGACAAAATGGATGAAGAAATTCGCGCTGAAATCGACAAAGCAACTGACGAAGCAGAAGCAATGCCAGATCCAGCTCCAGAATCATTATTAGACGAAGTATACGCGAAATAATTTTAGGAAAAAGAGAGGAATGAATGACAATGGCTGAAATGACATATTTAGAGGCAATTAATTTAGGAATATCTGAAGAAATGGCTCGTGACGAAAAAGTTGTAATCTTTGGTGAAGACGTAGGTGGAGATAAAGGTGGCGTATTTGGTGTAACAAAAGGTTTAGCAGCCAAATATGGAGATAATCGCTGTTTTAACACACCATTAACTGAAGGATTGATTGGTGGATTAGCAGTTGGTTTAGGTGTTATGGGATACCGTGCAATTGGAGAATTCCAATTTGCTGACTACATTTTACCAGCGACAAACCAAATTTTATCTGAAGCAAGAACAATGCGTTACCGTACTAAAGGTGATTGGACAGCACCAATTGTTTACCGTACGCCTTATGGTGGTGGAGTTCGTGGTGGATTATATCACTCTCAGTCAACTGAAAAAATCTTTGCAGGTCAACCAGGATTACGAGTGGTAACACCATCAAATCCATATGATGCAAAAGGAATGATTAAAGCAGCAATTCGTTCAGACGATCCAGTTATCTTCTACGAACACAAGCGTCTATATCGTTTGTTAAAAGCAGAAATTCCAACTGATGATTATATTGTACCAATTGACAAAGCAAACGTTGTTCGTGAAGGTAGCGACATTACAGTAATTAGTTATGGAATGATGTTACAATACGCTATTTCTGCAGCTGAAAAACTTGCTAAAGAAGGCATTGATGCAGAAGTTGTTGACGTTCGTTCATTGTATCCTTTAGATAGAGAAACACTAGTTAACGCGGCTAAGAAAACTGGAAAAGTTTTATTAGTAACAGAAGACAACAAAGAAGGAAGTATTATGAGTGAAATCGCAGCAATGATTTCTGAAGATGCGTTATTTGATTTAGATGCACCAATCAAACGTTTAGCTGGTCCTGATGCACCAAGTATGGGCTACGCTTTAACATTAGAACGTGAATTCTTAGTAAATGAAGACCAAGTAATCGAAGCAATGAGAGAATTGGCAGAGTATTAAAAATTTAGGAGGAAGTTAGTTATGGCTATTAAAGAAATTAAAATGCCCAATTTAGGGGAAAGTGTTACAGAAGCAAGTGTTGTTTCATGGATTGTTAAACCAGGTGACACAGTAAAAAGATATGACCCATTAATGGAAGTTGTATCAGACAAAGTAACGACTGAAATTCCTTCAGACTTTGCTGGTGTTGTGAAAGAAACATTAGTTGAACTAGATGTAGATGTTCCAATCGGTACCTCTTTAATGACGCTTGAAGTTGAAGGCGAAGATGATTCAACACAAGAAGTTGAAGAAGTGAAAGAGGAAGTAAAAGAAGAAGTAATCGCATCTTCACCTGCTCCAAAAGCGAAAAAATCTGTTAATAAAGCAGCAGGACGTTTCTCTCCAGCAGTGGTTCGTTTAGCGCAAGAAAAAGGCATTGATTTAAATGACGTTGAAGGTACTGGAAAAGATGGACGTATCACTCGTAAAGATATTATGAACTTTGATCCTGCGAAAGTTGTTCAATCAGAGCCAGTTGTTGAAGAAACAGTTATTAAAGTTGAAGAAACAACAACAGCACCAAAATCAGAAACAGCAGCACCAGTTGCAACATCACCTGCTTCTCAAGACGTTGTACCGGCTGATGGTGTAAGAAAAGCAATCGCTAAGAAAATGGTACAAAGTGTTAATGAAATTCCTCATGCTTGGATCATGGTCGAAGCTGATGTAACAAATATTGTTAATTTACGTAACAAAACAAAAGATGAGTTCAAGAAAAATGAAGGGATGTCTTTAAGCTTCTTCCCATTCTTTGCTAAAGCTGTTGTACAAGCAATGAAGAAAAATCCAAAAATCAACACATCTTGGGATAATGGAAACATTGTTTACCATAAAGACATTAACTTATCAATTGCTGTGACAACTGACGAGCATTTATATGTTCCAGTAATTCACAATGCTGATAATTTATCTCTAGCTGGTATTACCAAAGAAATTAACCGTCTAGCAACTGATGTAAGAGATGGCAAATTGCAAGGAAAAGATATGCAAGGTGGCACATTTACATTGAACAATACTGGTACTTTAGGGTCAGTTCAATCAATGGGAATCATCAATCACCCACAAGCAGCTATCTTACAAGTTGAATCAATTAATAAACGTATTGTTCCAACTAAAGATGGTGGATTCAAAACAGCAGATATGGTTAACCTATGTCTGTCAATCGACCACAGAATTTTAGATGGACAACAAGCAGGTCAATTCTTAAGAGATGTGAAAGAAAACCTAGCTAACTTCTCATCTGAATCTGATATCTACTAAAAAACTATCATTATCTATTAAACTGTCATGTAAAGAATTAGATTTCTCAATTTACTTTGGGAAATCTCCTTCTTTCTTTAAGTAAGTGCAATCATTCTCAAACTAATTTAAAAATAATATTAATAGGAGTTTTTGATATGACAAAAACAGAAGAAACAAAATTAACCCCACGCCTATTTCTTAATAAGGTTTTAGCAGGTACAGCTCAAGGTACGATTATTGCCTTGATTCCAAACGCGGTATTAGGAGCAATTTTAAAATATTTTTCACAATATGACATTATACAAATGATTATCCATGCAGGACTTATTTTCCAATTAGCGACACCACTAATTATTGGGGCGTTAATTGCTCATCAATTTGGTCTTAGTCCGGCAAAAATGATGATAGCAGGTGGTGCAGCATTTGCTGGATCAGGTGTGATTAAATTTAATACTGAAGTGAGTTCGTATGTTGGAGCTGGAACAGGTGACATCATTAATATTATGATTACAGCTTCTGTCGCTGTTTTAATGATGCTATATATTGGAAGTAAATTTGGTTCTGTTGAAATTATTGCGATGCCTATTGTTGTAGGGATTGGTGCAGGTTTAATTGGGATGTTAACTTATCCATTCGTGACACAAATCACTGTAGCAATTGGAAAATTAATTAATAACTTTACTGATTTCCAACCAATCGTGATGAGTATTTTAATCGCGTGTTCTTTTGCCGCACTGATTATTTCACCAATCACAACAGTCGGAATTGGTTTAGCCATTGGATTAAACGGCGTATCAGCCGGTGCAGCCGCTATGGGAATAGCAGCTACAACGATTGTATTAGTTATCAACTCATGGAAGATTAATGAGTCAGGTGTGACATTAGCTATTGCATTAGGCGGAATGAAAATGATGATGCCTAACCTATTTAAATACCCAATCATATTAGTGCCAGTGTTATTTACAGCGGTGATTTCAGCAATCCCAGTTGCATTATTAAATGTATCTGGTACACCACAATCAGCTGGTTTTGGTTTAGTTGGTCTTGTTGGACCACTAGCATCACTTGATTCAGGATTAAATATATTCCTATTAATTATTTGCTGGTTCTTAGTTCCAATTGCTGCTGGATTGTTATCTAAATTTATCTTTGAAAAAGTTTTAAAACTTTATGATAGCAAAGTAGTCTTTGCTTACCAAGGTTAGTTTTGCTTAATTGCTTGTATGAAGTCTTCTATATCAGAAGTGATATTAAAGTCTTTTCTTAAAGCAATACCAATTGGAAAATGAGCATATCTATCTTTAAGAGGAATCCACTTAACATTGTCACTTTTTCCAACAATTTCATATTCAATTGGTAACAAGCAGATGGAGTCGTTTTTTTGCAAACTATGGATTAAAACTTGCAGATCATCATTTTGCAAAATAATGTTAGGTTCGTATCCAAAGAAACGACTTCTTTCTAGTAGTAAACGGCCAATCATATACTTCGTTGATAGAGATGAAAAACGTTGGCCTTTTAAGTCATTGAACGTCAATTCATGTTTCTTAGATAATGGATTATTTTCAGGAACAACGACATAAACGTTATAACCTTTTGTTGTTGTTTCTAATGGCTCTATATTTATTTGTTCTGGATGATTATTTGGAAAAGAGATTAAACCAATATCAATTTCCTTATTTTTAAGTTTAGTTTGTAATTCAGGTGATCCATCTTGAATGATATTTAAATCTATGTATGGATGCGTTTGCAAAAATGTTGAAATTTCTTTCATAAACTGTACAGAGAATAGGGTCGTTAAACCAATCTTGATTCGTTTTTTTTCAGTTCGATCATTCATTTGATGAATGTCTTCAATCAATTGGTCGAACTGTTCAACGATATCAACCCCTTTTTCATATAAGTAAGCCCCAGAAGTTGTTAATTGGAAGGGTTCATCAGTATGAACAAATAATGATGTATTTAATTCGCTTTCAAGTTTTTTTATAGAAAGTGACAAAGTTGGTTGTGTGACAAATAAGTTTCTTGCCGCACTTGATAAGTTACGGGTTTGTGTAATCTCAATAAAATACTTTAATTGTTGAATATTCATAGTTGGACCTCTTTTCAAAATAGTGTTCATATTATTAAATATACGTTTATTATATTAAATAAATAATACAAAACAATACGTTTGTAAACGATTTATACTTATAATAACATAAAGATTGAAAAATATTAATAAGAATAATTGGAGGAATTATAGATGAATATAGTTATTGCAGGTGCTGGAGCAATGGGAAGTCGTTTTGGTATTATGTTAAAACAGGCAGGAGAAAATGTGATCTTAGTTGACGGTTGGCAACAACACATTGACGAGATTAACCAAAATGGATTAAAAGCTAATTTCAATGGTAAAGATGTAACAGAATTCATTCCTGCATATAATCAAAATGATTTATCAGATGTTGATTTCTCAGCAGATTTAGTTATTTTATTTACAAAAGCAATGCAACTAGATAACATGCTTCAATCACTTGATAACATGTTAGGCAAAGATACAATTGTACTATGCTTATTAAATGGTATTGGTCATGAAGATGTGATTAAAAAATATGTTGATTATGACAACATTCTACTAGGTAATACAATGTGGACAGCTGGAATGGAAGGTCCTGGTAAAGTGACTCTCTTTGGTAATGGAAGTGTTGACTTACAAAACTTAGGTGAAGGCAAAGAAGATGTGGCACAAAAAGTAGCTGACGTATTAACGAATGCGGATTTAAACGCCCGCGTCTCATCAGATATTTTAACATCAATTTATCGTAAAGCCTGTGTGAATGGTACGATGAATGGTTTATGTACAATCCTTGACTCAAATATGGCAGACTTTGGCGATACATCAGTTGCTAACCCAATCGTACAAAAAATTGTATCTGAATTCTTAGCTGTAGCAAGAGCAGAAAATGTCTTTTTAGATGAAGAAGCAGTGATCGAACAAATCAATGGTTGTTTCAACAGAGAAACAATAGGATTGCATCACCCATCAATGTATCAAGATTTGATTATTAATAATCGTTTAACAGAAATTGATTACATCAATGGTGCGATTGTCCGTAAAGGTAAAGAATATGGTATTCCGACTCCTTACTGTGAGTTCTTAACGCAATTAATTCACTCGAAAGAAGAAATCGTAGAAGCAAAATAAAATATAATATAATACATCCTAGACTTTGAGTATATTATAAAGTTTAGGATGTCTTTTTTTATACAATCTTATATAGTTTGTTATATTAAAACTTTAATTTGTTCATTAAAACCTCTTTATGTAAGCGTTATTATTATGGTGAATTAAATATAATAATTAGGGGGAATATGAATGCTAGGAAAACAAATCAAGCATTCATCAATTGTGATGATGTTGATGTCAACAGGTTTAGTGGTTTCAGGATGTTCGAATAGTAAATCAGCCAATGACTTTGTCTATTCAGAAACACCATCAAGCAAAATAGATCGTGGGATGGATAATCAACCAGAGTCTTCTTATTGGTTTCCAGAAGATTTTTTAGCATGGGATGTTACGAAAGACCCAGATGCAAAATATAATGTCAGTAATATTCCGTTAGCAAAACGAGTGAATAAAAAAGAATTAACACCATCAAATGATAGTCAAGATAAACAAACTAAAGTGGTTGCTTTATCTATTATGAATAGTAGTACAAGTGGTAACGCCCCATTTGGTATTAACACATTTGATGCAAATGTTTTTTCATACTGGCAGTACATTGATCAATTGGTGTATTGGGGTGGCTCTTCAGGGGAAGGGATTATTGTTCCACCTAGTCCGGATGTGATTGACGCCTCCCATAAAAATGGTGTACCTGTTTTAGGAACAATCTTTTTCCCTCAAACAGAGCACGGAGGAAAAATTGAATGGTTAGATGAATTTTTACAAAAAGATGATAAAGGTCATTTTCCAGCAGTTAATAAAATGATTGAGGTTGCTGAAACATATGGTTTTGATGGCTGGTTTATCAATCAAGAAACAGATAATCTTGTGACTAGCTTTGATGATGTCAAAGATGGAAAAGAAATAGAGAATACGACAGAAGATGGTTTAACAAAAGAACATGCTACGTTAATGATGGAGTTAATCAAAGAATTTAAAGAAACAGCACCTGAAACACTAGATATTATGTGGTATGATTCGATGACATCTGAAGGGAAAATGGATTGGCAAAATGCGTTAACAAATGAAAATAAATCCTATCTTGTTGATAGTCAGATGAATCCGTTATCTGATTCCATGTTTTTAAATTTCTGGTGGAATACTGAAAAATTTGCTAAAGATGAATTATTAAAAGAATCAAATATTAAAGCAAAAACAGAAGGAATTGACCCTTATTCGCTTTATGCAGGAATAGATGTTCAAGAAAATGGTTATTCAACACCTGTTAAATGGGACTTATTTATGGATGAGAAAGGGAAACCTTATACATCATTAGGTCTTTATGTTCCTAGTTGGACGTATGCCTCAACAGATAACCCTGATGATTTCCAAATGAAAGAAAATATTTTCTGGGTAAATCCACAATTAGATCCAAGACAATCTACATTACCAAAAGAGGGTGAATGGCCAGGTATTTCCACTTTTTCTATTGAACAAACTGCAATTACTAGTGTGCCATTTAAAACGAATTTTAATCTAGGAAACGGTTATAATTATTTCATTGATGGAGAAAAAGTCTCTAGTAGAAGTTGGAACAACCGGAGTTTACAAGATATTATGCCAACATATCGTTGGGAAATAGACTATAGTAAAGGAAATGAGGGCAGTATGTCGATTGACTATGCCGATGCTTATAACGGAGGAAATTCACTAAAATATCGTGGAAACATGAAGAAAAATGCCACCAATACGATTCATTTATATCGAACAGATATGACCATAGATAAAAATACGTTGATATCTACAACGGCTAAAGCTAATGAAGAAACAGAATTAAATTTGGTTGCAACATTAAAAAATGGTAAAAAACAAGTTCTTAGTCCAAGTGGTACAATTAAGGAAGATTGGACACGAGTGACTTATGACACAGATAAACTAGTAGGAAAAACGATTACTGATATCTCTTATGAGTGGAAAACAACATCAGATGCATCTGATTATGAGTTTAAGTTGGGTGAATTGGCTATGTTACCAAAAGAAGAAAAGTCAGAGATGGAGGTTAAAAAGTTAACAATAGAAGACGCCATGTTTGATGAAGAAGAAAACAATTTTGCTGGTGTGCGCTTAACGTGGGAATCAGATAAAACAGATGGTTTAAGTCATTATGATATTTATCAAGTGAACGATGACAAGTCTCGCTCTTTTATTGGTGCAACATTATCAACCACTCATTATATTAATGCATTAGAAAGAGTAGGAGAATCCAATAAAACAACACTTGAAGTTGTGCCTGTTGATGTATTTGGTAAAAGAGGCAAACAAACAGAAAAAATCATTTTGGAATGGCCTGATAATAGTTTACCAAAAGCTGACTTTACAGCTTCTCAAACATTAATTGCACCAGGTAAAAAAGTAACATTTACTAACCAATCAACAGACAATGCTGAGGAACTTGTTTGGGAATTTGAGGGGGGCGACATAAAATCTAGCACGAAAGAAAATCCCGTTGTAATCTTTGATAAAGAAGGAAGTTATAAAGTTAAATTAACAGCTAAAAATAAATCTGGTGAGTCAGTGATGGAACAAGAAAAATTCATTGTTGTTAGCAACGAAATCAAAGATGAACTTGAAAAGTTATCAACAAAAGATAGTCAAGTTGAAGCATCATCATTTATTAATGATGGTGAAGCCCCACAATTTGTTTTAGATGGTAATTTAGAGACAAAATGGTGTGCAGTTGGTTCAGCACCACATGATATTACAATTGATTTAGGTGCTGTTAAAACAGTAAGTCAAGTAAACATGTTTCATGCAGAGGCAGGTGGAGAAAGTCCAGATATGAACTCAAAAGCTTATAAAATCGAAGTGAGTGAAGATGGAAAAGAGTTCAAACAAGTTAAGCGTGTTATTAGTAATGCTTCTGCTGAAACAACAGATACCTTTGCACCAGTTAAAGCACAATATGTTCGTATTACGCTTGATAAGCCAAGTCAAGGGGCTGATTCGGCTGCCAGAATATATGGAGTAGATATACTAGGGATGAAATAGTAAAAATTTATTTTTCATAAACACATAGAGATAAATGTTGATAAAATAAAAATACGACTACTTGTTTTAATTAAAACCATTGAAACAAATAGTCGTATTTTTTTATTATAAATAATTCAGATTATATCTTGATGCGTGTTTATTTTAGGTTTATTAATAATATGCTATTTTGTTTTAAAGTCTGATTTTAACAGACTGTATTTATTCATCGTCACAAATTTGTTTTGTCTAAATAGATCTTCTCGCTCAATACCATCTAAGTAAAATCCTACCTTTTTAGCAACTAAGTTACTTGCCGTATTTGTTTCCTCAGCAAGAATAATCAATTTGTTAAGTTTTAATTTATCGAATGCTAGTTGGCAAATTTTATTTACGCAGTCACTGGTAATATTATTTCTCGTGTAATCTTTATCTAACCAATAGCCAATTTCAGCTTTTTTATGTGTCATATCAATATTATGTAAATCAATACAACCGATTATTTTATCATTATCAGTTATAAAAAAGACATTTTCTTTTCCTTGTGCTTCCTGGGAAATAGATCGTTTTATAAAATTCTCGCTATCTTTTACTTCTTTAGTAAGACTAACAAAATCTAAAAATTCAGCTAAATGTTCACTATTTTTTTGAACTAAATTGAAAAATTCGTTAGACATATTGATTTCTGGTTTGACTAAACTAACTTTATGGTTAACAGGTAACTTGAAATATAGCATAGGCACCACGTCCTTTTCTTTTTTGTCATTATACCATAAGTTTTATTTAACAAATAAATAACTAGCTGATGATTTATAGAGATTAAATTCTTTATTATTTTATTAAGAAACTAATATATTAATAGTAAAAAAAACCTTAATTAACGAATGGTTTCTCCTTGTAAAACGCTTATAAACAGATAGTTCGTTTTATAACCGAACGTTTTTAGATATAAAAGCTAGTTTCGTTAAACTTTACATATATTTTACATAAACTTTACAAATGGAATTTATACTTTGATTAGTCAGCAAAATAACTGACAAAGAAAAGGAGAGAAAGAAATGAGAAAGTCTAGGTTCACTTCGCGTTTGTTGCTAGTTCTAGCAAGCGCAATGTTTGTTTCTGTTTCAGTTGGAGCTGAAACAGCACTTGATAAAGCACCGGAGATAAACGCTTCAAGTGTGGCAATCAATCATAAGAAAGTGTTGTTTGATAACACACATGGTCAAACAGCAGGAGCGGCAGATTGGGTAATTGATGGTGCTTTTTCTGATTTTGCAAACGCTTTAGCAAATAAAGGGTATTTTGTGAAAGAATTAAGAAAAACAACCCCTATTACTTTAGATGACTTAAAAGAATATGATGTCTTTGTTTTACCTGAAGCTAATATTCCTTATAAAGTTGGTGAACAACAAGCTATCGCAGATTACGTGAGCCAAGGCGGGGCAGTATTTTATATAGCTGATCACTATAACGCCGATCGAAATAAAAATCGTATTGATTCAAGTGAGGCTTTTAATGGTTATCGTCGTGGAGCATATCATGATATGACAAAAGACATGAGTGCAGAAGAAAAAAATTCTGACGCAATGAAAGATGTTAAAAGTAGTGATTGGTTAAGTGATACGTTTGGTATTCGTTTTAGATATAATGCTTTAGATAATATAGATAACAACAAACAAGAGTGGATTATTGAAGAGGCATTTGGTATTACAAAAGATGTGAAAAAGGTTGGTTTACATGCTGGAAGTACGCTAGCCATTACAGATAATACAAGAGCAAAAGGTTTAGTCTACCCACCAAAAGGCTTAACAAGTGCTCATAAATGGGGACACGCAGTTGACGATGGTGTTTATAATGGTGGTGGTATTGAAGAAGGTCCATATATTGCTATTAGTAAACGTGATAATGGTAAAGCGGCCTTTTTAGGCGATACATCATTAGTTGAAGATGCTTCTCCAAAATATTTAAGAGAAGAAAACGGTAAATCGAAAAAAACATATGATGGGTTTAAAGAAGCAGATGATGCCAAAATTTTAATGCAGTTGGTTAATTGGTTAGCTGAAAAAGAAACATATAAAAACTTTACTCAAAGTGATATTGTTTTATCAGAAATGACTAAGATACATGACTATGAACAACCAGAAAAAACGACTGAACCCCAAAATGAACCATGGGCGGCTCCACAAGCTGGATATAAATGGTTTGATTCTTCGACGTTTGCTCCTGGAAGTTTTGGTTCAGCTGATAAAGCACCAGCACAACCAAGAACAACCGTTGTCTTTACAGATAAACCTGTTGCTAATCAATTAAACAAAGCGACAATCACGATGGAAGGTTTAACACCAAATTCAGAAGTTAAAGATTATCAGTTTGGTGTTTATACACCAACAGCTCAGAATGGGTTTGAACTTGGAAATCAAGTAGCTAAAACAAAAATTGCTGACGGACAACTAAGTGAAAAAATTGGTTATTCTGATAAGTTCTCAGTGAAAGCTGATAGTAAAGGAACAGCAAGCGTTGAGGTTTCTTATTTTGTTGAATTTGACGGAGAGTATAATTTCCGAGTAAAACTTGGTAAAAACAATGTTCTAACTCAAAGTATCAGAATAGAAAAAGAGTCGGACACGCCACCAACGCCAGAAGATAAACCATCACTTGATTATAATATTATTGGACAAATTAAGTTCAATAAATCTGATGGTGTAGTGAAACCAGTTGACCCTGAAAATCCTAATGACACCTTAACACCAGTCAATCCTGATGGAACAGATACTAAACCAGGAACAGGTGGATTATTATCAATTGATTATGCATCTAATTTTTCTTTCGGTCAGCCAATGATTGAAACAACATTAAAAAATTACGGTGCATTTGCACAACGCTTTAAAGATAGTGATGTATTAAGAGGTAATTACGTACAAGTCAGTGATAAACGTGGTTCACAAGCTGGATGGGTGTTACAAATTGTACAGGATAATCAATTTAAATCATCTAACAATGATGAATTAACGGGTGCAAAATTAGTACTTGGTAACGGAAATATCCAATCTCCAAACATGTTACAAGAAGGTTTTGATGTAAAAACAATGCCAGTACATACTGCCTCATCTCTAAAAGCAACTGACTCCAGCTTAACAGGTGGGCTTGAATTAATTCCAGGGCAAAGTCATATCGTCTTAAAAGCTGATAAAGGTCAAGGTATGGGAACATGGGTACTTTCTTACGGACAGTCGAAAGATGGAAATATTGGGTTGTTAAACGATAACACACCACATAAATCATCTGTTATCTTAAGTGTGCCAAGTACAGCTAATCCTAAAGAAGCGTTGTATGAATCAAGTATTACTTATAAATTATCAATGGTGCCAACACCATAATGATACTATCGTTCGATGGAGTAAGATTATTCTTATTCCATCGAATTTAAGTTTATTGTAAGGAGAGTTTTAATGAAACACGTACTAAAAAAAATTTTTGTCTTGCTATTATTTTTTATGATTACGTTGTCTTTTTATGACACAACAGAGGCAAATCAGGTGGGGTTCTCCGTTGATCCAAAGTTTCCTTCCAATCAATTAGATAAAGATAGTGGGTATTTTCATATTCAGTTAAAACCAGGGAATAAACAGCAATTAAGTATCGAATTAAAAAATTACACTGACAAAGAAATTACTTTAAAAACAACAGTGGCAAGTGCCACTACTAATGTAAATGGAGTGGTTGACTATACACCAACTACTAACAAAACGGACAATAGTTTACCAGTTGATTTATCAAAGTTAATAAAAATTGATAAGGAGATTGTATTAGCAGCTACTGAAACAAAACAAGTACCTGTGTTTGTTTCAATGACCAATGAATTTGTTCCAGGCGTGATTGCTAGTGGGATTTCATTTGAAGAGATTAATTCAACCAATCAAAAAGCATTGACAAACCAAACAACGGTGAATAATAAATTTTCGTATGTATTAGCATTATTAATGCAACAAGAAGCGAGTTTGGACGTTCAACCTGAACTTAATCTTGGTAAAGTGATGGCAAAGGATATAAATACCAAAACAAGTATTTCAGCATATATTAGAAACGTTGCTCCTGCGTATTTGAATCAAGTAAAAATAGAAACTACCTTAACAAAAAGAGGTGCGGATAAACCTTTTTATCAATATAAAAAGGAAAATATGCAACTTTCACCAAACTCAGTTTTTGAATTTCCAACATTTTTGAATGGTAAAAAACTAGAAAGCGGTGAGTATAAGTATAAAGCAGTGATTTCAGGTATGACAGCAGAATTAAACAAAGAAGAAAGAGAGAAATTGACATGGGAATTAGAAGACGTGTTTCATGTTGAGAAAAAGCAAGCGAAAGAATTAAACGACCATGATTATCAAGTTGAAACAACTAAAAAGACATCAACAAAATGGTTAATGTTAGCTATTGTTCTAAATATCGTTTTAATTACTTCTTTTGTTAGTTATATTCTCTTTAAAAAGAAAAAATCGTCAAATTAGCATAAAATCGTTCTTATTTTTCCTTTTAATGTGGTAGGATACGTTAAAGACGATATAAAGTTTAAAAGGAGAAAAGAAATGAGATTATGGCATGAACGAATCATTCCCAAATTGCCAAGACAACAATTATTAGGGCAACATAGAGAGTGTTGTGCGTTAAGAGGAAAAGGATGGGGGAAACCTCATTCGACTGTTAACTATGTTTTTGATTATTCACCTTATAAATTGTTTCAATATCATTGGTTAATCATGGAAGAAATGAAACATCGAGGATACAAACCTGATGAAAGTTGGGAAAGCCCACTTTATCGCGGTAAATCAATAGAAGCATATACTTTTCTACCAGAAGTAGAGCTTGAAACGCCTATTTACCCGGAACATAACGAAGCCTATTTGAAAGAATGTCTTGATAATTTGGCACAAAAAGATATTTATCTATAAAAAAAGAATCGACTAAGATTTTTCTTAGTTGATTCTTTTTATTGTTTTGAGTCCATTCCAAATATCAGACCTAAAGCTAACATGGTTGATACAAGAGCAGTTCCACCTTGACTTAAAAACGGTAGAGGAATACCTGTTAATGGAAGTAATCCAATTGATGCTCCAATATTCTCAACAGTTTGGAAAACTAACATGAATACTATGCCGACGCATATGTAAATATTAAAGGTTGAGTTACTTCGAATACCGGTATAGAAAATTTGGAAAAATAGATAGAAGTACAATAGTATTACTGCGGTTGCACCGACAAATCCGTATGCCTCTCCGATAAAGGTAAAGATCATATCAGATTCTCTAACGGGAACATAAACTTGTACCCCTGTCGTTCCAGTTCCAAACATCCCACCTGAGCCAATAGCAAGTAATCCTTGTACTTGTTGATACGCAATAGACGTTGCATACTCAAAAGGATCTACCCACGCTCTAATACGGTTTAATTGGTATTCTTTGAAATGCAGTGAAGATAGAATCGATTGTCCGAACTCTGTGAATACTAAAAAGATAAGTGTTCCACCTAGTAAAGCAGAAATCCCACCTAATACGGCGACAATACGCCAATTAATTCCAGATGCTATTATCAGTGCACCTAGAACGCAAATAAACACAAGACTTGTACCAAAATCTTTTTGGACAAACATTAAAAAGAAAAGAGGTAACGAATATAAAAAGAGTTTTTTTACCATATTAATATCGCTATGCAAGTCTTTAACAGGAACATTTTTATTATATTTTACCAACTCTTTTGACATAAACAGGATATAGGCTGTTTTAGCAATTTCTGATGGTTGGAATTGAAATCCGAAAATATCCAACCAACGTTTGGTGTTTGTTAACTCATACATATGTGGATCATAGAAAAAATAAAGTGACCCCATCAATAGAAGAGAAAAAACATAAAACCAGGGGACGGCCTTCCAAATAAAGTCTCGCTTAATGTACTTAACACTAAACATTAAGACAGTTCCTAATCCAACAAAGGCGAGCTGTTTAAGTGCTTGTTTTACCGGATTATTTTGATCATAGTAGGCTACCCAATACTGAAGCCAAATACTTAAAATAAGCATTAAAAAAATTGGCAGTAATAAGGCGTAATTAAAATTATTTTTTTGTTGATATTCTCGTCGCTTCATGCTGTCATCTTGTCCTTTTATTTAGTTATATTAATTTAATTATAAATAGTCATACTTGTAATAAGCTACCACTTTTGATTTGATTAGTATATAGTAAAAGTGAAATTAAATGAATTTTTAACTTTTTCATTGTTATTTGGTCGAAGTTGTTGATAAAAGATCTTGTTATTTTAATAGTCAAGACGAATAAATAGACAATAAAAAAAGAAAAGGTTAAAGTATGAGTAGAAAACGATAGGGGGTATTAATTATGTATGATGTAATTATTATTGGGGCTGGACCAGGAGGGATGACTTCTGCTTTGTATGCGTCACGTTCTGGATTGTCTGTTTTAGTCATTGAACGCGGAGCTCCTGGAGGACAATTAATGAATACTGATGAGGTTGAAAACTATCCGGGATTCAACTTGATATCAGGCCCAGACTTAGCATTAAAAATGTATGAAAACTCGTCAAATTTTGGTGCAGAGCATGTTTATGGTAATGTGGTAAACATTGAAAACAATGGTGATGTAAAAAAAGTTGTGTGTGATGATGCAACTTATGAAGGTAAAACAGTGATTATCGCCTCAGGTAGTGAACATCGTAAAATCAATATTCCAGGAGAAGAAGAGTATTCAGGTCGTGGTGTTTCTTATTGTGCGGTTTGTGATGGGGCATTCTTTAGAGATCGTCATTTAGTGGTAATTGGCGGTGGAGATTCTGCAATTGAAGAAGGAATGTATTTAACACAATTTGCCAGTAAAGTAACAATTGTGCATAGAAGAGATGAACTAAGAGCACAGAAAATATTACAAGACCGAGCATTTAAAAATGAAAAAATTGAGTTTATGTGGAATAAAGTACCAATTGAAATTAATGGAAATGATACAAGTGTTCAATCAATCAAACTAGAAGACACTAAAACAGGTGAAGTAGAAGACTTGCTTGCAGATGGTGTGTTTATCTATATTGGTCTTGATCCATTAACTGACTTTGTTAAAGATTTAGGTATTACTACTGAACATGGATGGATTAAAACAGATGCCCATATGTCTACAGATATCCCTGGTATCTATGCTATTGGAGATGTTCGTGATACAGTTCTAAGACAAATAGCTACAGCTGTTGGTGATGGAAGTATCGCTGGTCAAGAAGTTTATAACTATTTAAGTAGTCTAGATGATTAAGTAATAGAATAAATGAGATTCCCCTTTGATAGTCGTAACATCATCAAAGGGGTTTTTATCGTATATATTTCACTAGTTTTTTGTAATTTTCAAAACTTTTCATGAAAACGACTATAAACCGCTTGCAAAGTGAATAGTTTTCTGATAATCTATGTGTGACTTATGAAATGACAGTATTCTACTAAAGGAGAACATAGACATGGAAAAACAAACCATCACAATTTATGATGTGGCAAGAGAAGCAGCTGTTTCTATGGCGACGGTATCTCGTGTCGTTAATGGAAACCCAAATGTAAAACCAGCAACTAGAAAAAAAGTTCTTGAAGTAATTGAGAGACTTGACTACAGACCAAACGCTGTAGCAAGAGGATTAGCAAGTAAGAAAACAACAACAGTGGGTGTTATTATCCCTGATGTAAGTAATGCTTATTTTGCCTCATTAGCTCGAGGTATTGATGACGTGGCAACAATGTATAAATACAATATTATCTTAGCTAACTCTGATGGCAATGATGTTAAAGAAGTAAATGTATTAAATACATTACTTGCTAAACAAGTAGATGGTATTATCTTCATGGGACATCATTTAACTGAACAAATTAGAGGAGAATTTTCTCGCTCGAAAACACCAGTTGTGTTAGCTGGCTCAATTGATCCGGATAATCAAGTTGGCTCAGTTAACATTGATTATGAAGCAGCAACAAAAGATGCCACAACTCAACTCATTCAATCAGGAAATAAAAAAGTAGCCTTTATCTCTGGTTCTTTATTAGATCCAATTAATGGTATCCAACGATTAAAAGGATATAAAGATGCGTTGAAAGAAAATAATGTAGACTTTAATGAAGGGTTAGTATTTGAAGCTGAATACAACTATAAAGCAGGCCTTGCGTTGTATGAACGTGTTGTAAATAGTGGTGCAACTGCAGCTGTTGTAGCTGATGATGAACTAGCAGTTGGTTTATTAAATAGTTTAACTGATAATGGTGTGAAAGTACCTGAAGAATTTGAAATCATTACAAGTAATAACTCACTATTCACAGATATTGCACGTCCAAGCGTGACAAGTATTTCTCAACCTTTATATGATATTGGTGCGGTATCTATGCGTCTATTAACGAAATTAATGAATAAAGAAGAAATTGATGAAAAAAATATTGTTTTACCTTATGGATTAATTCAAAAAGGTTCAACAAAATAAAAAAGCACTGACCAAAATGTCTTAAAATAGAAAAATCCCATGAAATCAGTTTATTAAAACATTGATTTCATGGGATTTCTAGTTTCATTAAAGCAGTGATTTTCCTTTAAGTAAATATCTTTTGGGTCATCTGTTTTCTAAGTATAGAGATAAACAGAAAAGAAAATAAATATAGCACCAGCTAACACAAATAAGTGCCAGATAACATGCATAAATTTTAAATGTTGTTTGCTATAGAAAAAAGTGCCAGCAGTATAAGATACCCCGCCCAGTACTAATAATAGTAGTCCGTTAAATCCAAGACCTTCGTATAGAGGTTTGATGGCAATGACACATAACCATCCCATCAAAATATAAAGAAAATAATCAGCTTTTCCACGTTTTTGTAAAAAAATAGCCTTGTAAACAATCCCTGATATAGCAAGTAACCAAATAATGATACACATGGACCAACCAAGAGGACCACCAATTGTTACTAAACTATAGGGAGTATAGCTTCCTGCAATCAATAAATAAATTGAACTGTGGTCAAAGACTTGAAAAACTTTTTTAGCTTTAGTAAAAATTAAACTATGAAATAAAGTTGAAAATAAAAATAGAAGGATCATGGATGCACCGAAGATAGAGTATGACACAATTCGGATAGGTGAGTGCATTTGAACTCCTTTTATAATAAGTAAAACAAGTCCGGCTATACTTAGCCCAGTTCCAATCCCATGGGTGATAGCATTGAATATTTCGTTGACAACTAGATACTTTTTTGAGAAAGATGGATTGTGCATGTTGTATACGCCCTTTCGTTTTTTAGTGAAAAATAGATGCTTTTCTGTTATACTAATTAAACAGAAAACATTAAATTAATTGTACATGAATATTGTTGGTTTTGAAAGAGGTTTGATGATGACAAAAATTAAAATAGTGACAGACTCATCTTGTATTATTCCAGAAGAGAGAAGAAAAGAAGTGGAGATTTATACGATTAGCTTATCAATTATGATTGATGGTGTTATATATGCTGACCAAAATGAGTTGGATCCTTTCGACTTTATGACGATGATGTCTAATTCTAAAACATTACCTAAAACAAGTCAGCCCCCAATTGGTGAATTTGTTGAATTGTATGATAAATTGGGAGAAGACGGCAGTGAGATTATTTCGATTCACTTAACTGAAAAGTTGAGTGGGACAGTGAATACCGCAAAACAAGCCGCCCAACTATCTCAATCAAGTGTAACGGTTATTGATAGCGACTATATTGACCAAGGTCTTGGCTTCCAAGTGTATCAAGCTGCTAAGATGGCGAAAGAACAAAAGTATAGTGTATCTGAAATAGTAGAAGCGGTTGAATACGTGAAAGAACATACGCAACTCTATATTGGCGTTGCGACCCTTGAAAATCTTGTTAAAGGTGGTCGGATTGGTAAATTAGTAGGGGCTGTATCTGGCTTTCTCAATATGAAATTGTTAATGCAATTAAAAGATGGCGAACTCGAAGTAGTGAGTAAAGGCCGAGGAAATAAAACCTTTATAAAATGGGCAAAAGAGTTAGAAAGCAAATTGTCTAATATGTCTATCGAGTATTTAGGTATGTCAGAGGCATCAGGAGTTGAAATATGTGAGGAAATGAAAACAATTTTTAAACAAGCATTACCAAATTTAACACTTCCGATTGTACATACCACACCACTTGTTGCGACACATACTGGTAAAGGTGCATTTGCGGTAATGTTTTACACAGATTAAGATAACGATAGCAGATCAACAATGGTCTGCTTTTTTGAATGAGGGATTAGGATGAAGCATCTTACGTATCACTTGAAATATGTAATGTTTTTTGTGGTAATGGTTATTATTTTTAGCACACTCGGATTAGTCTTAGTCCCAAGAGCTGATAATATCCATCTAAATAATGAAACGAAAGAAACGGAAAAGCGTATTGAAATGATTCGCTTAAGTGCAGTAGGAGATTCTTTAACTGAAGGGATTGGCGATACGACAAAGTCAGGAGGATATCTACCTTTACTTCAAAAAGATTTATCAGATATGTATCCCGTTGATGTGTTTCAAATTGAAAATTTTGGAAAATCTGGTGATCGAAGTGACCAAATACTGAAGCGTCTAAAAAAGAATGAAGAAATGCAACAGTCTGTTCAACAAGCTAATGCTATTCTCTTGACTGTTGGAGGCAATGATTTGCTACAAGCTATACAACCTAAAATATTTAGTAAAATGACAACGAAACGTTTGGAAAGTGAAAAAGAAACATATTATGGTAGACTTGAAAAATTGTACGCTGAACTCAGGACACTTAATCCTGATGCTCCGATTTATCAATTAGGTATTTACAATCCATTTTACTTAAATTTTTCAGATATTACAGAACTTCAGGAAATTGTTGATTTTTGGAATAAAAGCTCACAAAATTTTGTCAACGAGCAAGAAAATGCCTATTTTGTGCCTATAAATGATGATATTTATCAGGGGATTCCAGAAATTGAAAAAAGTGATGATAAAAAGGAAGCATTAAAATCAAGTGATAGTTCATCTCTTAATGATTTAATCTCCTCCGAAGACACATTTCATCCAAATAATTTAGGTTATCAAATTATTGCCAATGCATTCGAATTAAAAATGTCAGCAACGAAGAATAAATGGTTAAAGTAGGAGATGTGCGTTCAGTGATAAATAAACAAACAGGTAAAAAAAAGGTTAAAATAAATAATTTTTTTCATAATCCTTGGAAGATAGCTTTTTTAGTTCTTTTATCCATTGTGTTGGCTTTTATTTTAGTTATTGGGTACCGTGTTAGTACACCTAGAGTGACCTATGATTCTAAGACTGAAATAAAAACTAATTTGAAGGATCCGATTTTGGAAGTATCTATGACTAAGGACCAAGTGAGTCGAGCTATCAATTTTTATATCAAAGATTTATTTGATGATTCAGGTGTTGATTACGTTTTTCACCTTGATAAAGATGCCTTGATTGATGGAACTTTTTCATTGCTTGGACATGATACTCACTTTTATTTATATTTTGAGCCATTTGTTCTGGCAAATGGCGATATTCAACTTAAAGCAAAAGATTTAACTGTTGGCACTTTAAATGTTCCAATATCTGCTATGATAAGCTATATCTCCCATTCAGTTGATTTTCCTAAATGGATAGAAATAAATGCTGATGAAAAGAATGTAGTGTTACATTTGCAGCAACTAAAATTAGCTAATGGAATGCGTGTAAAAGCTGAACAAATTAATCTAATAAATGATCAAATTCGCTTTAATCTCTATCTATCTGAGAACAATAAGAAATAAAGGAGCCGTTTATGAGTTTTTATCATTATGTCCAAATTCATCGAGGTAAATTAGAACCATCAGATATTTCAATGCTGGCGGAAAATATATTTGAAGATTTACAGTTTCCAAAGCAAGAAACCACGTATCATAAATTATCTGATTACCTAGAAACAAATGCTTATTATGTTACAAATATGGATGTGTTTGATGAACTTTGGGAGATGTATGTGGAAGCAACTAGATAAGGATGTGTGTAAATGACAGGAAATAAACAAAAAAAGGAACAGTATCTATCACAAAATATATCGTGACAAACATTATCGTCGCTCTTTTAGCTGTTGGTGGAACGGTATTTATATATGAATCAAAAAATGGTATCTCTTCTTCATCACAGCAAGATCAGTTAGATAACTTGGCTGATTTGGCAACGCTAATTGAGCAAGGTTATATCAAAGATATCGATTCGAAAAAATTATATGAAGGTGCAATGAAGGGAATGGTCGCAGCTATTGATGATCCCTATTCAACTTATTTTACTGCCGAAGAGGCAAAAGGATTTGAAGAAGATATCAATGGCAATTTTGAAGGAATTGGTGCTGTCATGACCATGACGAATGACTTACCAACTGTAGCAGAACCACCCATTAAAGATTCTCCAGCTGAAAAGGCAAAACTTCAAGTTGGAGATGTTATTTTAAAAGTTGATGGAAAAAGTATTGAAGGACAAAGTTTAAGTGACGTTGTTAAAAAAGTAAGAGGTGAAAAAGGAAGCAGCGTTAAGTTAGATATTAAACGTGGCTCTGAAACATTTCCTGTAACGATTACTCGTGATGTTATTCCAGTTGATTCTGTAACAGGTAATATTGATGAGAAGAACAAAGATATTGGGTATATAAATATCAGCAGTTTTAATTCGACAACGTCTGAAGAATTTGACAAGATGGTAACAAAATTAAGAAAAGATGGTGCAAAATCGTTTGTCATTGATGTTAGAGGTAATCCTGGTGGGATGTTAGATCAGGTAGAAAAAATAACAAGTCGATTCTTAAAAGATGGTAAACCAATTGTTAAATTTGAGAGTAAACTTGAAGATGATGAAGAACACGTAGCCAGTAAAAAATTAGATGGTGGCGAAAAAATCACTGAGCCAACTGTTTTATTAGTGGACGAAAATAGTGCTAGTGCTTCTGAGATTATGGCCGGAGCATTTATTGATTCAGCTAATATTGAGGTAATAGGGACTAAAACATTTGGTAAAGGAACGGTTCAAACAGTCATTCCGATGAACGACGGTGGGGAAATTAAATTAACCATTAAAAAATGGCTAACACCAAAAGGTAAGTGGATCCATAAAAAAGGGGTCGAACCAACTATTAAGGTAGACAAACCAGACTACATTCAACACAAATTGATTGATACCACATTAGATTATAAACTTGGTGCAGTGAATGAACATGTCAAAGTCATAAATGAGTACTTAAAAGTTTTAGGTTACGATGTTGATGTGACGGACACTTACAGTGAGAAAACAGAAGCAGCAATTAAAGCTTTCCAAGAAAAGAATAAGCTAGAAGTAACAGGAAAAGCTGATGAAAAAACAATTAATGTATTAGAAAAACAAATTGTAGAATATTGGAACACACATGATAATCAATATGAAAAAGCAATTGAAACGTTAGTAAAAGACTAGTGAAAACTAGTCTTTTTTCAGGCAAACGAGAAAAATCATGAATTGTTATGGTATTTTAGGTCAAATTTTTATATCATAGACTTTGGAAAGGTAGGTGGGACTTTGGAGAAAAAGATAGTTGAGACCATTTGGCATTGGTTGAAGATGTTTGTTTTATGTACGGTTGTGATATTTATTATGCAAGCATTTATTTTTGTACCGTTGGAAGTGACAGGAAACTCAATGTCCCCTACTTTAGAAGAACATGATTTTGTCGTTGTTGAAAATATTTCAAGAGTCAAGCGATTTGATATTATTGTGTTTCACGCACCTGATGGGAATACATATGTTAAGAGAGTCATCGGACTTCCAGGAGATCGTATTTCTTATAAGAAAGATAGTCTTTATATAAACAACCAATTGATAGATGAGCCCTTTCTAAAAGATATTAAAAAAAAGAAAAATGAATATGTTTTAACTGCTGATTTTGACACAAGCGAGTTATTAGGTGTTAAGACGATTCCAAAAGATCAGTACTTTGTGATGGGGGATAATAGACGGGTGAGTAAAGATAGTCGCTCATTTGGTACGATATCATCTTACTCTATCATTGGTAAAGCAAGACTAGTCTATTATCCAATTCAGGATATGAAAATTATTAAAAATTAAAGGAGTAATAGTATGACAATTCAATGGTTTCCAGGTCATATGGCCAAAGCCAGACGTGAAGTGGCGGAAAAGTTAAAATTAGTTGATATAGTATTGGAGATTGTTGACGCGAGACTTCCTATTTCAAGTAGAAATCCTATGTTGGATTCGTTAATTCAGCAAAAACCACGCTTGATGCTATTAAATAAGTCTGATTTAGCGGACGTGAAAGAAA
This sequence comes from Vagococcus martis, assembly GCF_002026305.1. Lineage (NCBI taxonomy): Bacteria > Bacillati > Bacillota > Bacilli > Lactobacillales > Enterococcaceae > Vagococcus > Vagococcus martis. Next base: position 2,281,528 of record NZ_MVAB01000001.1, read on the forward strand.
CACAAAGATGGCATGATTATTTTGCCTCTCAAGGAATTCATTGTTTAGCAATTAATGCGAATCAAGGAAAAGGGATTAATAAAATCACACCAAAAGTTAAAGAAATACTAGCTGAAAAAATCGAAAGACAAGCTGCTCGTGGAATGAAACCTAGGCCAGTTCGTGCAATGTGTATTGGGATTCCCAATGTTGGTAAATCAACGTTATTAAATCGTTTGGCTAACAAAAATATGGCAAAAACTGGTAATACACCTGGTGTGACAAAAGGGCAACAATGGCTTAAAACTGGAAAAGATTTAGAACTTTTAGATACACCAGGGATTTTATGGCCAAAATTTGAAGACAAAGAAATTGGAAAAAAATTAGCTTTAACAGGAGCAATAAAAGATGCATTGTTACACATGGATGACTTGGCTTTATATGGTATCGAGTTTTTTAAAGAGTATTACCCAGAGCAATTAGCCGAACGTTATAAATTAACAGATGAAGACATGACATTAAATAACGTAGATATGTTGATGTTAATCACAAAAAAACGAGGTTTCCAAGAAGATTATGAACGAGGTAGTGTGATGATAATCCAAGAAGTACGTGATGGCAGACTTGGTAAATACACACTAGACAGAGTTGAGGATATGTCTCATGAGTGAAACAATTCAATCTATTAAAGAAAAATTTTCTCATGTTATTAATTTTTCAGATAACTTATTCGAAGAGTATTCGTCAGACGAACGAAAAGGTGTACAAAAGATTATTGAACAAACCAAAAAACGTTTAGAAAAAGAAGAGTCTCTTAGAGTAAAATTTGAAGAGATGACGTCGTATGAAAAACAAGCTCGAAATAACGGGTATCAAACAATTGTTGGAATTGATGAGGTTGGTCGAGGACCTTTAGCAGGGCCTGTAGTCGCAGCGGCAGTAGTCTTACCAACTGATTTTGATGGAGTTGGAATCAATGATTCAAAACAATTGTCTCTGAAAAAACGTGAAGAATTTTTTGATAAAATTATGGCAGATGCTTTGTCTGTCGGAATTGGTATTATAGATGAGGAAACGATAGACCGCGTTAATATCTATGAAGCCACAAAACTAGCTATGGTTGATGCAATCAATCAATTGGACGTGTCACCTGATTATTTATTAATTGATGCGATGACTTTACCAGTCGATATTGCACAAGAAAGTATCATAAAAGGTGATGCCAATAGTATCTCAATTGCTAGTGCGAGCATTATCGCGAAAGTGACACGTGATAGAATGATGGTAGAATACGATAAAGAGTTTCCTGGTTATGGCTTTGCTAATAATGCTGGTTATGGAACAAAAGAGCATTTAGACCAATTGAAAACCAATGGAATCACGCGAATTCATCGCAAATCATTTGAACCAATTAAAAGCATGATAAAATAAATTAAAGCTCTTTTGCGTATGTTAATTAAAAACATATAGCAAAGGAGTTTTTTTATGCATCAATTAATTATATTTCGTTTAAAACACGTCAAAGGGATTGGCAATATTGGAAGATTAAGGCTGTTAAATTATTTACTAGAAAATAACGAAGAGGTTTGTTTTCAAACCATGATTCATTTAGCTAAAGTAAAACCAATTCATCAGTCAATTTTTATTGAAAGTTTTAAAGAAAGTCAAAAAATAACCTCTCAAGACTTAGATTGTTTTTTGGAACAATATGGTTTGTTAACTTATTTAGATGAGGATTATCCTGAACCATTATCTGAAATCTACAATCCGCCAATTGCGCTATTTTATAAAGGAAGAAAAGAATTATTAAAAACTAAAATGATTTCAATTATTGGGTCAAGAGAACAAACAGATTTTGGAAAAAGTATCATTGAAACCATGGTTCCACCTATTGTCGATGAAGAGATTACTGTAGTGAGCGGTTTGGCAAAAGGCAATGACACTTGTGCACAAAAATTGGCTATTAGAAGACAAGGAAATACTATTGGAGTTTTAGGATTTGGTCTTGATAGAGTTTACCCTAAAGAAAACTTTCGCTTACAAGAATACATGTATGACCATCAACTTGTCGTGACGGAATATTTACCTCATGAATCACCATTAGCGTATCATTTTCCTGAAAGGAATCGAATTATTGCAGGACTGTCTTCTGCGACACTTGTTGTTGAGGCGAAGAAAAAGAGTGGAACTTTTATTACTGCACACCTTGCACTAGAGGAAGGGCGAAATGTTTTTGCTATTCCAAATAGTCCGTTAGTAAAAGAATCTGAAGGGTGCTTGTCGTTGATTCAAGACGGAGCAAAATGCATTAGTCATGTGAAAGATATTTTAGAAGAAATGTAGAAATCCTTGACAAATACTATATCAATAGATAATATGATAAACGATTGCCGAAATGGTATATATAGAAGTATAAATTGTAAAAAAAGAGAGGAAGAGGGGCATGAGTTACAAATATTTAGTGATTGTGGAATCCCCTGCTAAAGCTAAAACGATCGAGAAATATCTCGGTAAAAACTATAAAGTCGTAGCAAGCGTTGGGCATATTAGAGATTTGCCTAAAAGTAAAATGGGTATTGATATAGAAAATAATTTTGAACCTCACTACATAAACATTCGAGGAAAAGGTCCTGTTATTAAGGATTTAAAAAAACATGCAAAAAAAGCTCAAAAAGTTTATCTCGCAGCCGATCCGGACCGCGAGGGGGAAGCGATTGCATGGCATTTGGCTCATATATTAGAGTTAGATTTAGAAGATAATAATCGAGTGGTATTTAACGAGATTACCAAAGAAGCGGTAAAACAAGCGTTTAAAGAACCACGAAAAATAAATATTGATTTGGTCGATGCACAACAAGCTAGACGTATATTAGACCGTTTAGTTGGTTACTCAATTAGTCCTTTATTATGGAAGAAAGTTAAAAAAGGATTGAGTGCAGGTCGTGTGCAATCTGTTGCGCTAAAAATGATAATTGACCGTGAAGAAGAAATTAGAAACTTTAAACCTGAAGAGTACTGGAGTATTCCAGGAACATTTTTAAAGAATAAGGCAAAATTCTCTGCTAACTTTTATGGTTTAGACGGTAAAAAAGTAAAACTGTCAACTGAAAAAGATGTTAAAGAAGTCACTGCAAAGTTAACTGGAAGAGATTATGACGTCGTGAAAGTAACCAAAAAGGAACGTAAAAGAAATCCGGCGAATCCCTTTACAACAAGTAGTTTGCAACAAGAAGCTGCTCGTAAATTAAATTTTAGAACTAGAAAAACAATGATGGTAGCACAACAACTTTACGAAGGAATTAAACTAGGTAAAGGGCAAGGAACAGTCGGTTTGATTACTTATATGAGAACGGACTCAACTCGACTATCAGACACAGCAAAAAGTGAAGCATATGATTTTATCGTAGAAAAATATGGTCAAGAGTTCTTTGATTCAAAGAAAAAACCTGTTAAAAAAGCAGAAGGCGCGCAAGACGCACATGAGGCAATTCGTCCATCAAGTGTGATGCGTACACCTGAATCAATTAAAGACTACTTGGATAAAGACCAATTTAAATTGTATTCATTAATCTGGTCACGTATGATAGCAAGTTTAATGTCACCAGCAGTTATGGATACGATGCGTGTTGATTTAGCGCAAAATGGTGTGACGTTTGTTGCAAACGGATCGAAAGTTAAATTCCCTGGATTTATGAAAGTCTATGTTGAGGGAAAAGATGAAGGCAAAGAAGAAAAAGATAATATTCTTCCTGAGTTAGAAGTTGGCGATGTTGTCAAATCTGTTGATATCGAACCAAAACAACATTTTACTCAACCACCAGCACGATACAGTGAAGCAACACTAGTTAAAACATTGGAAGAGCAAGGTGTGGGACGTCCATCAACATACGCACCAACTCTTGAAACGATTCAACGTCGTTACTATGTAAAATTAAATGCTAGACGCTTTGAGCCAACTGAGCTTGGTGAAATTGTGAATACGATTATGTGTGAGTACTTCCCACAAATTGTTGATACAACCTTTACTGCTGAGATGGAAAAAGAACTTGATGCTATAGCTGAACATAAAGAAAAATGGGTCGATGTTATCAGTCGTTTCTATCATCCATTTGAAAAAGAATTGGCTACAGCAGAAGAAAAAATGGAGAAAATCCAAATTAAAGATGAGCCGGCCGGTTTTGACTGTGAAGAATGTGGCTCACCAATGGTTATAAAACTAGGTAAATATGGGAAGTTTTATGCATGTAGTAATTTCCCTGATTGTCGAAATACGAAAGCCATTGTTAAAAAAATCGGCGTGACATGTCCAACTTGTAAAAAAGGTGATGTCATCGAGAAGAAAACGAAAAAGAATCGTATTTTTTATGGATGTGACCGATACCCTGATTGTGAATTTACATCGTGGGATAAACCAATTGGACGCGACTGTCCTAAGTGTAGTCACTATCTTGTACAGAAAAAAGTTCGTGGTGGTATGCAGATTATTTGTAGTAACTGTGACTATCAAGAAGACGTGCAAAAATAAAGATAGGTTTCTTTTTATAAATTGTGTATAATGCATAGGAGGACAAGAGAACTCACTCTTGTCCTTTACTTAATTACTGAGAAAGAGGTAACTAAATGACAGAGAATAGAGTAACGGTTATTGGGGCAGGATTAGCTGGAAGTGAAGCAGCATGGCAAGCAGCAGAGTCAGGAGCCCAAGTTGATTTATATGAAATGAGAAAAATAAAAAAAACACCAGCACACCACACGGATCAATTTGCTGAATTAGTTTGTACGAACTCATTAAGAGCGAATGGTATTACAAATGCTGCTGGTTTATTAAAAGAAGAGATGAGACAATTTGGCTCAGTTATTATTGCAGCTGCAGATAAAACACAAGTTCCTGCTGGTGGTGCGTTAGCTGTTGATAGAGAAAGCTTTTCTGAAGAAGTAACAAAACAAGTATCAAATCATCCAAACATTACTGTTCATCATGAAGAGATTACTGAAATTCCAACTGAAGGTATTACAGTCATTGCGACTGGCCCTTTAACAAGTGAGCCTTTAGCGGAAAGTATCAAAGAATTTACTGAGTCAGAAGGATTATATTTTTATGATGCAGCTGCACCAATCATAGAAAAATCATCTATTGATATGGATAAAGTGTATTTAAAATCTCGTTATGATAAAGGTGAAGCAGCCTACCTTAATTGTCCTATGACAAAGGATGAGTTCTATGCGTTTAGAGAAGCGCTTGTTAACGCAGAAGTAGCACCTTTAAAATCATTCGAAAAAGAAAAATTCTTTGAAGGATGTATGCCGATTGAGGTGATGGCAAATCGTGGCGAAAAAACAATGACATTTGGTCCGTTGAAACCAGTTGGATTAGAAGATCCAAAAACAGGTAAGCGTCCATATGCAGTTGTTCAACTTCGACAAGACAATGCAGCAGCGTCACTTTATAATATTGTTGGATTTCAAACGCATTTAAAATGGGGCGAACAAAAACGTATTATTCAAATGATTCCAGGATTAGAAAATGCAGAAATTGTAAGATATGGTGTGATGCATCGAAATACATTTATGAATTCACCTGAATTACTTGATCCAACGTATCAATCACGTAAGAAACCAACGTTATTCTTTGCTGGTCAAATGACTGGTGTAGAAGGTTATGTTGAAAGTGCAGCAAGTGGTATCTTAGCAGGACGAAATGCAGCAAGACTTGCCCAAGGTAAAGAACCAATTGTACTGCCACAAGAAACAGCGATTGGTGGTATGGCACACTACATCACACATACATCTGGTAAACATTTCCAACCGATGAATGTAAACTTTGGTTTATTCCCAGAGTTACCAGAGAGAATTCGTGATAAAAAAGAACGTTACACACAAATTGCTAATAGAGCACTTGAAGCGACAAAAGAGTCGTTAACATTATTTGAGAAATAGTATGTCATTTGACATGCTATTTTTTTATGGTTTGTTTAAAAATTTGTATAAATTACTTAAAACATATAAATATATTGGTAAAAAAAAAATTTGTATGTTACATTAATTTTATAATTTGTAATGAAAGGGGTTGATTTCGATTGATCACTTAGTGTTATTTTTAAGATATTTAGTAGATGAGCGACATTATTCATTACAAACAAAACACGCCTATGAGGATGATGTCACACATTTTTTTGAGTTTTTGGAAGAAACAGGAAATTCTGACTATTTAAACATCACGTTTCAAGATGCTCGAGTGTATCTAGCTTATCTTCATGATAAAGAATATAGTCGTAATACAATTAGTCGGAAAATTTCGAGTCTTCGGTCATATTATCATTTCTTAATAAAAAATGAGTGGATGACAGACAATCCTTTTAGCTACATACAGATGAAAAAAAAGCAAAGTAAGTTACCAAGCTTTTTATATGAAAAAGAATTGGCTATCTTATTTGAATCGGTTTCTGGTGAAGCACCATTAGATAAACGTAATCGAGCGATTTTAGAGTTACTTTATGCTACAGGAATTAGGGTATCCGAGTGTGTGTCGATTGAATTACGTGATATAGATATGGAAAATTCAATTGTGTTAATAAATGGTAAAGGTGGCAAGCAACGTTATGTGCCGTTTGGTTCGTTTTGTCACGATGCTATTTCTGATTACCTATCAACTACACGTAAAGACTTGATGGAAAAATATCACGAAGAACATGATAATTTATTTATTAATCACCGAGGACAGCCGCTGACAGCAAAAGGCGTTCAATATATTTTGGATCATTTAATTAAAAAAAGTAGTTTAACAACGAATATTCATCCGCATATTTTTAGGCATACATTTGCCACACATTTATTAGATAATGGAGCTGATATGAGAACGGTCCAAGAGTTATTGGGTCATTCAAGTTTATCCTCCACACAGATATATACGCATGTGACAACCAGTGCGTTACAAAAGAATTATCGGAATTTTCATCCGAGAGCTTAATTTAGAATAGGAGAAAAAATTATGGGATATACAACATTTCATTCAACAACAATTTGTGCAGTAGAAAAAGACGGAAAATTTGCAATGGCTGGTGATGGCCAAGTAACAATGGGCGAATCAGTCGTGATGAAAGGGACTGCCAGAAAAGTTAGACGTATTTATAACGATGAAGTGGTCGTAGGATTTGCCGGTAGTGTGGCAGATGCGTTTAATCTTGAAGGGAAATTTGAAGAAAAATTAAATCAATATAAAGGAAACTTGATGCGTGCGGCTGTGGAACTTGCGATGCAATGGCGCAGTGATCGTGCGATGCAAAAATTAGAAGCGATGCTAATCGTAATGAATGATAAAGAGATGCTAGTAGTGTCAGGTACAGGTGAAGTAATCGCACCAGATGATGGTATTTTAGCGATAGGTTCTGGTGGTAACTATGCATTAGCTGCTGCAAGAGCACTTAAACGAGATGGCCGTGAAGATTTAACGGCTGGTGACATCGCAAAAGCTGCGCTAAATGTCGCAGGAGATATTTGTGTTTACACAAACCACAACATTATTGTAGAAGAATTATAGGAGATGACTTTAATGAGTACAGTAACAAAAACACCAAGACAAATTGTAGAAGAATTAGACCAATATATTATTGGACAAAATAAAGCGAAAAAATCTGTAGCAGTGGCATTACGTAATCGTTATCGCCGTATGCAATTAGACGAAGTGATGCAACAAGATATCACGCCTAAAAACTTGTTAATGATTGGACCAACTGGTGTAGGTAAAACAGAAATCGCTAGACGACTAGCAAAAATTGTTAATGCACCATTTGTAAAAGTTGAGGCAACGAAATTTACAGAAGTTGGGTACGTTGGTCGTGACGTTGAGTCAATGGTTCGTGACTTAGTTGAAGCAAGTATTACCATTGTGAAAAAAGACCAATACAGCCAAGTATATTCACAAGCTAAAAAAGCTGCGGAAGATAGATTGGTTAAATTATTAGTACCTGGTATCAAAAAAGAAAAACGTCAATCAACGAACCAATTTGATATGATGATGCAAATGATGAATGGTTTCCAACAAAACAATGACGAAGAAAAAGAAGAAGTGACTGATTCTATCAGAGTAAGCCGTGAAACAGTCCAATCTCAACTTGAAAAAGGTCAACTTGAAGATAGAGAGATCACAATTGAAGTCGAAGAGAAAAAACAAACACCAACCATGAATAATGGATTAGAACAAATGGGAATAGATTTAGGAGATGCTTTAAATTCATTAACACCTAAGAAAAAAATCAAACGCACAGTGACTGTAAAAGAAGCACGCGAAATCTTAATTAATGAAGAATCTGAAAAATTAGTTAATAGTGCTGACATTCATAGTGAAGCAATTAAACTTGCTCAAAATCATGGGATTATTTTTATTGATGAGTTTGATAAAATTACGTCTAAATCTGAAAGTAATGGTCAAGTTTCTCGTGAAGGTGTCCAACGTGATATTTTACCAATCGTTGAAGGCTCAATTGTGAATACTAAATATGGTACGATTGCAACAGATCATATTCTATTTATCGCTTCAGGAGCGTTCCATTTAAGTAAACCAAGTGATTTAATTCCTGAATTACAAGGACGTTTCCCAATTCGTGTTGAATTAGATGATTTAACAGCTGAAGATTTTGTTCGCATTTTAACTGAACCAAACAACGCGTTAATCAAACAATATATTGCGTTACTTAAAACAGAAAATATTGATGTAACATTCACCAAAGAAGCAATCGAACGTTTATCTAATATAGCGTATAATGTGAATAGTGAGACAGATAATATCGGCGCACGACGTTTACACACTATTTTAGAAAAACTGTTAGAAGATTTATTATTTGAATCTCCTGATATGTCGATGGGTGAAATTACAATTACTGAGCAATACGTAAATGAAAAACTTGGAGAAATATCTGAAGATGAGGATTTAAGTCGTTATATTTTATAAGAATCGTTTAGGAGTGGTGGTATGAATGATTTATTGCAAAAAACACGTATGATAAATGAATTGCTACAAAAAGAAAATACCATTCAAGAAGAAAAAGAGATGCCTTACTTGCAAATGGCACAGGTATTATCTGATATTATGGAATGTAATACCTATATTTTGTCAAAAGAGGGCGTATTGTTAGGGTATTCTGTTGTGCATGATTTTAATAATGAACGCATAAATGAGATGATTTCAAATCATCAATTTCCACATTCTTATACGACATTGTTAAAAGATATTCAGCAAACGGTGGAAAATATTCCGATTGAAGAAGAGTTAACCACGTTTCCGTTTGAATTAAAAGCGGAGTTGACCAATGCCTATACAACACTTGTTCCAATTTTTGGAGCAGGTGCTAGGCTTGGCACAATTCTTTTAGGGCGTATTAATAAAAAATTTAATACTGAAGATTTTATTCTTTGTGAGTATAGTGCAACAGTAGTTGGAATGCAGATGCTTTATCAAAAATCTGGTGATATCGAAAAACAAGTGCGTGAAACAAGTATGGTTCAAATGGCGCTTAAATCATTGTCATTCAGTGAGTTAAAAGCCATTAAAGCTATTTTCGAAGAACTAGATGGTGATGAAGGCATTTTAACGACATCAAGTGTTGCTGATAGAATCGGTATTACACGTTCTGTGATTGTAAATGCACTAAGAAAACTTGAATCTGGTGGGGTTATTGAGACACGGTCTCTTGGAATGAAGGGTACGTTTATCAAAATAACAAATCAACAGTTAATTGACCTACTTGATAAAGAAACGGTCGTTTAGGAGGTTTTTCATGACGATATATTTAGAATCAGATACGGCTAAAGTCAGCATAAATGAATTTGGAGCCGAATTATCAAGTTTTATTTTAAAAGAAACAGGTGTTGAGTATATTTGGCAAGCTAATCCAAACTATTGGGGACGTCATGCACCAGTATTGTTTCCGATTGTTGGCAGATTGAAAAAGAATACATACACATATAAAAGTCAACCATATCGTATGAATCAACATGGATTTGCTCGAGATATGACGTTTGATGTCATTGAACAAGACGCTTCTTCTGTTGTCTTTGAATTAAAAAGTAATCAAGAAACATTAGAAAAATACCCATTTGAGTTTCGTTTGTTGATTGGCTATAAACTTGTAGATAATGAGCTAACAACAAGTTATGAAGTATCTACACTTTCTGATGAGATGTATTTTTCAATCGGGGCCCATCCAGCATTTAATGTTCCGTTAATTGAAGGAACAACAATCGAAGATTATTATTTGCATTTTTATCCGTTGAAATCAAGAATTAAAATTCCGCTAGAAGGTGCTTATATTAATAGTGAGAGTAAAACGTTAGCACAGACAAACACATCAATTCAGCTAAATCATGGATTGTTTAAAGAAGATGCACAGATTTTAGAAACAAAAGGGAAAAACACTTTTTCAATTTTATCTGAGAAGCATCCTCATGGGGTAAGAGTTAGTTATGAGGATTTTCCATTTGTTGGCTTTTGGAGCCCGAATACAGTTGACGCACCATTTATTTGTATAGAACCTTGGTGTGGTATTGCAGATGATGTTTCAGCTTCAGGTGCCATTGAAGAAAAAATAGGGATAAACAAATTATCAAAAGGTGACATTTTTAATCGAAGTTATACAATTGAAATTATATAAAAAACAAGACGAGAAACCGTCTTGTTTTTTTAACCAAAATAACTGGTATCTTCAATATTTAACTCACTTAATATAATAGAAGCTGTTTCTTCGATAGAAAGTTGAGCCACATTGATAACGAGACATCCAAGTTTTTTATATAAATCATTAGCAAATTCCAATTCACGTTTAATCTTATCAATATCAGAATAGGCCGTGTCGGGATTTAATCCATATGATTTCATTCTTTCACGTCGAATACGATTTAAGACTTTTGGATTATTTGTTAGACCGACAATTTTTTTAGGGTCAACTTCCCAAAGTTGTGGTGGAATGTGAGCTTCTGGAATGAGTGGCAAATTAGCCACTTTCAAGTTTTTATTTGCTAAAAATAAACTTAGTGGTGTTTTTGACGTACGTGACACCCCTAAAAGAAGAATATCTGCTTCTAAAAAACCTTTAGGATTTTTACCATCGTCATATTTAACGGCAAATTCCATCGCACTAATGCGTTCAAAATAATTTTTACTTAAAAAATGCATTGCACCAGGCAAACGACTTGGTTCTAATCCTGTTCTATTTGATAACTCATCAACTAGTCCAGATAATACATCAATGGTAAATAGATTATGCTCTTTTCCGTAGTTGTTGGCTATATTAACTAAATCTTTTGAAACAAGTGTATGTAAGATAATAGCATTCACTGCTTTTGCTTCTTCAAGTGCTTGTATTAGTTCATCTTCATGATAGATGAAAGCTCTTTTGACAATTTGGATTTTTATTTGAGCATCTTCATATTGCGCCATTGATGCTTGTGCTAACTTTGACGCAGTTTCACCGGCAGAATCAGAAATAATAAATATACTAATGCGTTGATCTGTCATAAATGATTCACATCCTTAATTTTTTTACTTTACTTAAATTATAGCATATAATATAACTCAAACGATGATTATTATGAAGAGAGGGAAAAGATTTTGACAAAAGAATTAGATCACGCAATCGCAATAATGAAAGACAATGGACTGAAATATACAAAAAAACGTTCGGATATACTTTCTTTTCTTATTAATGAAAATCGTTATGTAGCAGCTCTTGATGTGTTTAATTTTATGAACGATAAATACAAAGGAGTCAGCTATGATACTATTTACAGAAATTTAAGAGACTTTGCAGATTTGAATATTTTAGAAGAAACAGATTTACAAGGTGAGAAGAGATACCGATTCCATTGTGATGTTCACGGCGAACACCATCATCATCATTTTATTTGTACCTCGTGTGGAGCGACGCGTGAAATTCATATGTGTCCGATGGATATGTTTAAAGAGCAATTACCAGGGTGCTCAATTGAAGGGCATCGGTTTGAAATACTAGGTAAATGCGAGAATTGTTTAAAAAATTAACATTAGGTAGTTGACGAGAAAAACTCAATTAGATATAATATATTGTGAACAGTTTTTTGTTTAATATTACTTTATATAAAAAACGGTTACCAAAAGTTTGGAGGGAGGGATTTATATGTCAAAAACTGTTGTTCGTAAAAACGAATCATTAGATGACGCTCTTCGTCGCTTCAAACGTTCCGTTTCAAAAACTGGTACTTTACAAGAGTACCGCAAGCGTGAATATTACGAAAAACCAAGTGTTAAACGTAAGAAAAAGTCTGAAGCTGCAAGAAAACGTAAAAAATACTAGTTTTAATGAATGGATCTGATATTATGACTCTACTCGATAGGTTAAATAATGATATCAAAGTAGCGATGAAAGCAAAAGATAAAGAAACCTTATCCGTTTTAAGAATGATGAAATCTTCTATTCAAAATGAGGAGATTAAAAAAGGTGAGTCTTTATCATCAGATGAAGAATTAACTGTATTATCTAGAGAGATGAAACAACGTAAAGATTCTCTTCAGGAATTTAAAGATGCCAAGCGTGATGATTTGGTTGAAAAAGTTTCTGCCGAAATTAAAATTGTAGATAGATATATGCCTGAACAATTTTCAGAAGATGAATTGCGTTCAATTATTGAGTCTGCAATAGATGAAACGGACGCGTCATCAATGAAGGACTTTGGTAAGGTTATGGGGATTGTCATGCCAAAAACTAAGGGGAAAGCTGATGGACAAAAAGTTAATTCTTTAGTAAAAGAAAGTTTAACTAGTCTGTGAACATGTCTTTATTGGTCGTTTTAATTTTTCGTTACTTATTTTCGAAAAATTAAAATGTTAAAATTCGGAATCTAGAAAATTAGATGGATGAGTCAAGACTAAAAGATGATAAATTTGAACGTAAATTCAAATTTATCATCTTTTTTCGATTTTTTTGGCTCTTTGTCAACTACTGTTAGTAAGAATTGATGGTTTTAAAGTTTGTATCAATGATTAGAAGAAATATTTCATTAAACAGATAGTATCCTAAAAAAAGAGGCTAACTTAAAAGTAATTATTAAATGAAAATCATTAAACTAGCAACATAGAAATCCCATGAAGTCAGTTTTTAATAGACTAATGTCATGGGATTTTCCTATTGTATGGTTTTTGGAATCAGTGTCTAAAAATGATAGAGTCTATTTGTTAAACTAATTTTTGAGCTTCTCTTACACGTTCATTTAAATCAATGGTTTCGCCAGCTTTTTTCTTATCATAAAATTCAGCTGTGGCTGCAAATAAAAGATCGGCTGCAGAGTTAAGAGCTGTTTCAACAGAATCTTGCACCACACCAATGATGAACCCAATCCCAACAACTTGCATGGCAATATCATTTGAGATATTAAATAAACTACATGCTAGAGGGATAAGTAATAAACTTCCGCCTGCAATACCAGATACACCAGTTGATGAAATGGCTGCTAATAAACAAAGTAGAAAAGCAAGAGGAAACGGAACATCCATCCCCATTGTATAAGCAGTTGCTAGTGTCATGATAGAAATGGTAATGGCAGCACCACCACTGTTAGCAGTTGCTCCAAGAGGAATAGAGATAGAGTATGATTCTTTATCTAACCCTAATTTCTCACACAATTCCATATTGATTGGAATATTTACCACTGAACTACGTGTGAAGAAGGCAGGAATACCACTTTCTTTCATACAGAACATCGTTAAAGGATAAGGATTTTGTTTTAATAGTAAGAATACCATCAGTGGATACACGATGAATGACACAAACAACATCGTTCCAACTAATAATAAAATTAACTTACCGTACTCAGCTAAACCTTTGATTCCGATTTCTGAAATAGAGTTAAATACCAACCCAACAATCCCAATTGGAGCAAATTGAATAATGATTTGAATCACTTTAGAGATCGTTCCAGAAATATCAGCGATCACATTTTTAGTTGTTTCGGAAGCACTTCGCATACATGCTCCAATAACTGCTCCCCAGAATAGTAATGATAAATAATTTCCTTCAATAATGGCTTGAACAGGATTCATTACTGCCCCAATAATAATGTCAGACAAAATCTTCCATAAATCATCAGGTGCTTGTTGATCAACGACTACATCAGGTAATACTAGTTTAACCGGGAATAACTCAGAAGCAAATACAGCGATTAAAGCCGCAATGAAAGTGGCACTTAAATATAAAATAATGACCGTTTTCATATGCGTTTTAATGCCTTTTTGATGTTTAGATAATGATTCGATGATTAGGAAAAATACCAATAATGGCGCAATAGCTTTCAGTGACCCAATAAAGAGATCACCTAATATTTTAATCCAAGTCCAGGAAGGTACCAACATCCCTAAAATTGCCCCGACGACAATACCGATACAGATTTTCTGGATTAATGATAATTCTCTAATCTTTTTCATAGCTTTCTCTCCTTTTTATAATATTAATATAATATACTTTAAAAATTCACAAAAAGAAATACCCCTTTTTAAAATAATTTTAATTTTTTTAAAGATGATTTTTGACAGGTAATATTATTCAGTACCAATCTGTCTAAGTGAAATTGATGTATTAAAGTTTGTGAGAGTAAAAGGGACATATTGTTCCAGTAGATTGATAATTTAATTTTTAAAAATTTTTTCAGTTTTCAAAAAAAGAATGTGATTCTGTCAAAAAGAAACAAAATGAAAGAGATGAACGTATGTTTGTTTGAAATTTTAAAAGGACAAGAAAAACTGAGACAAATATAGTATAATGTGAATGATGAATTAAAGGAGAGAGATTATGGCAAAAAAGAAAACAAAAAGAGCTCCTACTAAAAAGCAACAAGCACAACAAGAGCGAACAACCTATTTCTTAATTGGTCTGTCATTTATCGTATTTGGTATTTTAGGAGGATTAAGATTAGGATTTTTAGGGATGCTGATGACTAATGTGTTTCGTTTTTTTGTTGGGAACATGCACTTAGTAATGGCTCTTTATTTAATAGTATATGGTGCCCTTTTGATGTTGATGGGCAAAGACCCAAAGTTTAAACGAAAGAGTCTGGTAGTGGGATTATTTGTCTTTTTCTTAGGATTATTATTATTCTTAGAGATTGGTTTGTTCAAACAAATCAGTCGTGACACAAATATTTTAGGGATGACATGGCAAAAAATATCTTCAGACATAAAAGCAAGTAGTGTGACACAATCAGTTGGTGGAGGAATGATTGGTGCCTTGCTTTATACAGTGACTTATTTTTTAGTATCAAAAGCTGGTTCATACGTCGTGGCCGTTTTAGCAATGATTGCTGGAGGATTGCTGGTATCAAATATCGGCATCTCTCAAGTTGCTGATAAAGTGGTTGAATTTGGCACAAACTTTTTTCATTCGCTTAAAGAAAAAAAGGTAGAGCGAGATGAAAAAAAAAAACTGAATGAGAAAAATCAATCAAAAGTTTCTGAAAATCGTGTCAGAGAATCAACAGAGCATGAGAAAAAAGAACAAGAACTCGTTGTCAATGAAGACGACGAAGTGGAGAAAGAACAGTTAACACTAGAGATTGATAGTTATCAGGATCATTATAAAAAACGCGTTCAACAAACTGTTGAAAGACCTAAAAAAGAACCAAAACCAAAAACTGATGACGTGGAAAAAGATCAACCGTTGTTTTTTGACTTACCTGAAGGGGAAGAAAATGAGGATTATGAATTACCACCAGTTGAGTTATTAAATGATATTCCATTAACTGACCAGAGTGCTGAATACAAATTAGTTGAAAAAAACGTCAAAGTGTTAGAACAAACTTTCGATAGTTTTGGCGTAGATGCAAAAGTCGTTCGTGCAAGTCTTGGACCATCTGTGACGAAGTTTGAAATCCAACCGGCTGTGGGGGTTAAAGTAAGTAAAATTGTGGGATTAACAGACGACTTAGCATTAGCACTTGCTGCTAAAGATATCCGAATGGAAGCCCCTATTCCAGGGAAATCATTGATTGGGATTGAAGTGCCAAACCAAACAACTAGTATGGTGTCATTTCGTGACGTTGTGGAATCTGAAAACAATCATGATGACTTATTACTTGAAGTGCCACTTGGTCGAAGTATTTCCGGTGAAGTGATGACGGCAGATTTAACGAAAATGCCCCATCTATTGATAGCTGGTTCAACAGGTAGTGGGAAATCGGTGTGTATCAACACGATTATTTCCAGTATTTTAATGAAGGCTAAACCACATCAAGTTAAAATGATGATGATTGATCCAAAGATGGTGGAATTAAATGTCTATAATGGTGTGCCCCATTTGTTGACACCTGTTGTGACAAATCCTAGAAAAGCCGCACAAGCTTTGCAAAAAGTGGTAGAAGAGATGGAAAGACGTTACGAATTGTTTGCCGGTTTTGGAGTACGAAACATGAACGGCTACAATGACATGGTCAAAAAACATAACCAAACAACTGGAGAAAATAAATCAAGCTTACCTTATATTGTGGTAATCGTTGACGAGTTGGCTGACTTGATGATGGTCGCAAGTAATGAAGTCGAGGATGCGATTATTCGTCTAGCACAAATGGCAAGGGCTGCAGGAATTCATATGATACTTGCTACTCAACGACCTAGTGTGGATGTTATTACAGGGATTATTAAAGCGAACGTCCCATCACGTATCGCATTTGCTGTATCAAGTGGGATTGATTCTCGTACGATTATAGATAGCAACGGTGCGGAAAAATTACTTGGACGTGGAGACATGTTGTTTGTTCCGATGGGGGAAAATAAACCAATTCGTGTGCAAGGTGCGTTTATTTCGGATGATGAAGTTGAACACATTGTGGAGTTTGTGACCAATCAACAAGAAGCAGACTATCAAGAACACATGATGCCCTCAGAAAGTCCAACAAGTAGTGCCTCAACTGAAGAATTGGATGAATATTTTGACGAAGCAAAAGCACTAATCATTGAAATGCAAACAGCCAGTATCTCACTATTACAACGTCGATTTAGAATAGGATATAACCGAGCCGCACGATTAATTGATGAACTTGAAGAACAAGGTGTTGTCGGCGCTTCAGAAGGCAGTAAACCAAGAAAAGTCTTAATGACATATAGTGATGATGAGGTAATAGAAGAATAAACTAAGAAGAGGCTGACCCAAAAGTAACTTTACAGAAAACAAGCATTCCAAAATGAAACCTCTCATTTCAGAATGCTTGTTTTTTCGTGATCTCTTACTAATATCCTTCCTATTTTTTCTCAGTTTTCTTAAATTTAGTGCCATTAACGCAAATCCCAGCTCCTGTGAAATCTTATCTTTTCCTCTTACAGAGAATCGATTGAATGCCAAATTAGCCTTCAGATTTCCAAAGGCTGGTTCAACATCTATTTTTCTTTGACGATATATTTCTCCTGTGACATCCTCTTTCAAAAGCTCTCTTACGTGAGCTTTAAAATATTCCCAATTCCCATTTCTTTGAATCACTCGATTTTTACTACTCTTCGCACGAGTACATAATGCTCTAACTGGGCAATTTAAACAAGACTCACATTCATATATTTTAAGTTGTCTTTTGAATCCAGATTTATCCGTTCGAGTAGAGTAATTTCTAAATTTGACTTCTCGATTATTCGGGCAAATATAAGTATCTGCCAATTCATTATAAATCCAGTTATCTGGAATGAATGGATTTTGTTTATATTTTTTAGTGTGTTCTTTCTGATACATTGTATAAGTAATTAATGGAGTTCTTTCAAAATCATCTAAAATTGCTTGATAGTTTTCTTCACTACCATAACCTGCGTCAGCCACAATGTATTTAGGTAAGTCAAAATAAGATTTCTTGATAGTATCTAAGAAGGGAATCATTGTTTTAAAATCCGTTGGATTTGAAAATGTTTCATATGCTAAAACGTATTGATGATTGGTTGCAATTTGAACGTTATATCCAGGTTTTAACTGACCATTCATCATGTGGTCATCTTTCATTCTCATAAAAGTGGCATCATGATCTGTTTTAGAGTAGCTATTTCTACCGTTATAAATATCATGTTGTTCTTTATATTTTTGCTTTCTATAGATAAAGTCAGAAAAAGCTTTCAATGCTTTTTTAGGCTCTTTACGCTCAGAACGAAGTTCTTTTCTCTTTTGAACATCTGAAGTATTTTCAATTTTAGTACTTAAATCACTTACTTTCATTTCCAACTCATCAATGATTTGTTTTAAATTTCCTGTGTTTAACTCATCATCTTCTGAACAAATAGATGGGATAATTTGATCTTCTACAAGTTGTTGATAATAGGACTTTGACTTCTCTCTCAAAGATTCTTCATAACGTTGTGTGCTCTTTTTCCAAACGAAGGTATATTTATTTGCGTTGGCTTCTAACTTTGTTCCATCAATAAAAATAGCTTCTTCATCAATTAATTGTTGAGAAACAAGCTGATTTCTAAATTGAATAAAACATTCTTGAAGTATCGGTTGAACCAGTGGGTTCACTCTGAATCGATTAATTGTTCTGAAGTTAGGTGTCTGTGATTGCGTTAACCACATGGCACGAATGCTATCTTTAGACATAGCTTCTATCTTTCTGCCTGAAAAAATAGATTGAGTGTAGCCACACAGAATAAGCTTCAACATCATTTTTGGATGATAAGACGAAGTTCCCATTCGATGCTCAAAAACTGAGAACACATCCACAGGGATGCTTTCTACTAACTCATCAATCGCAAAAGCGATATCATTTTCTTCTAAATAAATATCTAAATTCAGTGATAAAGTAACCTGTTTCGTGTTATAATTCTTATACATAAATAGCACTCCTTTTTAGTTGGTTTCGTCACTTTAATTATATAGGATAGTGCTATTTTTTACGTCAAAAAAGGAAGAAAATCGAAAAAAGATTTTCTTCCTTTTAGTTTATTCTAGAGACTTTTGGGTCAGCCTCTTTTTGTATTTAATTCACCAAATAGATGGATGTATCAAAGTATTGTTCAATAAAATGGACTTTGTCACTTAGTTCTTCTGTTGTGTATGTTTCACCAGGAGCGGAGATAATCCATTTGGTTTCATTGTCGTCATGTCGTTTGACGATTGCAATCAACACACCTTCAAATGATTCAATCGGTCCATTGACCGTGTTTGAGATGACATAAGCATCTTGTTCTTCACCATCTCCGGCAATAATATTTTTGACATAGCCATAATTTATCGGATAAACAGTCCCTTTTTCATTCTTGTAGCCAATGGGTCTATCTATGGTTACGTTTATTAAACGGCTCATTATTACTCTCCTTTTTTCATAAATTGTAATCCATATTAACGAATTAAGCAATTCAAAAAGAAAAATAGAAAGAAATTATCTTAAGAATTTGCTATAATAGAAAAGGATTTGATCAGAAAGGGTGTTCGTACCAAATGACGCAAAAACATAATTTATTGGCAGGTCTAAATGACAAACAACAAGCTGCCGTTCAAACGACACAGGGCCCGTTATTAATCATGGCTGGTGCAGGTAGTGGGAAAACAAGAGTACTAACACATCGTGTGGCTTATTTAATAGATGAAAAAGGGGTTAATCCTTGGAATATTTTAGCTATCACTTTTACAAATAAAGCGGCGAAAGAGATGAAGGAACGTGTGGTTTCGATTCTTGGTTCGGTCGGTGAAGATGTGTGGGTATCAACGTTTCACTCAATGTGCGTCAGAATGTTACGACGTGATGCCGATTTGATTGGTTACAATCATCAATTTACGATACTTGATGCCAGTGACCAACAGACATTGATTAAACGGATTTTAAAAGAAGAAAATATTGATCCAAAAAAACATGATCCGCGCAGTATTTTATCGCAAATCAGTCAGGCAAAAAATGAGTTATTAACGCCTGAATTATATGAAGAACGCTACACAGGTTATTTTGAACAGATTGTGGCAACATGCTATAAGCGGTACCAAAAAGAACTTCGCAATAATCAATCAATGGATTTTGATGATTTGATTATGTTAACGATTCGTTTGTTTAAGGAAAGTCCTGAAACGTTGTCTTATTATCAAAATAAATTCCAATACATTCACGTTGATGAGTATCAAGATACAAACCATGCTCAATATACGTTGGTTAATTTACTGGCGAAACGTTTTAATAATTTATGTGTTGTGGGGGATGCTGACCAAAGTATTTATGGTTGGCGTGGAGCTGATATGCAAAATATTTTAGATTTTGAATCAGATTATCCTGATGCTAAAACAATTTTACTAGAACAAAATTATCGTTCAACTAAACATATTTTACAAGCGGCAAATAGTGTGATTAACCACAACCAAAACCGTAAGAAAAAAGAATTATGGACAGATAATCAATCAGGCGAAAAAATTGTGTATTATCGTGCTAATTCTGAACGAGAAGAAGTTCAATACATTGTGACCACCATTCAACAATTGAAACAACAAGAACAACGCTCATATGGCGATTTTTGTGTGTTATACCGGACGAATGCGATGTCCCGTGTGATTGAGGATACGTTCTTAAAAGCAAATATCCCTTATAAAATGGTGGGTGGACATAAGTTCTACGACCGTAAAGAAATCAAAGACATTTTAGGTTACTTAAAAGTGATTTCAAATGAAATGGATTCATTGAGTTTTGAGCGTGTGGTTAATAGTCCAAAACGAGGTATTGGTCCTGGAACCATTGAAAAAATTAGAGAGTTTGCTGATATGCATGGTTGGTCGTTACTTCAAGCAACAGTTGACATTGATTTGACACCAATTACAGGAAAAGCTAAAAAAGAGCTTGGTAATTTCGGGCAAATGATTATGCAATTAAGAAAGATGATTCCATTTTTAACGATTACGGAATTAGTCGAACAAGTGTTAGATAAAAGTGGTTACCAGGAAGATTTGGTGAAACAAAACTCGCTTGAATCTCATTCACGTTTAGAAAACTTGGAAGAGTTTTTAACTGTAACCAAAGAATTTGACAAGCGTTATGAAGCGGGAGATTATGAAGACGAAAGTGAAAATGATGAGGACAAACTCGCGTTATTCCTAAATGATTTGGCACTTGTTTCTGATATTGATTCATTAGAAGACGACCAAGGACAAGTCACTTTTATGACACTTCATGCGGCTAAAGGGCTTGAGTTTCCATATGTCTTTTTAGTTGGAATGGAAGAAAGTATTTTCCCACTATCTCGTGCTGCTTTAGAAAGCGATGAACTAGAAGAAGAACGTCGTTTGGCTTATGTGGGAATTACCCGAGCTGAAAAGCAATTATTCTTAACGAACGCATCAAGTCGTATGTTGTATGGACGCACACAATACAACCGTCCATCACGCTTTTTAGAAGAAATTGACGATGACGTGTTAGAAAAAGTTGGGGCAGTCCATAAAGTGTCTAGTCAAAAACCGATTGGTGAAAAATACCGTCGTGCAACGTATCAACAACCAACGACAACAGCTGTTACGGCGAAAAAACAAACAGGTGGCGAAAAAGCACCATGGCAACCAGGTGATAAAGTTGAACACAAAGCGTGGGGCGTTGGAACGGTTGTTAAAGTGAGTGGGGACGCCAAAGATATGGAGTTAGACGTGGCATTTCCTTCTCAAGGAATTAAACGTTTATTGGCCGCTTTTGCACCAATTACAAAAGTAGATTAAAAAGAGGTGACCATTTTGGGTATTGATGAGGCAACAAAACGTGTGGGCGAGTTACGTCACACTTTAAATGAATGGGCACGCGCTTATTATGTGAAAGATGCGCCACTCGTTAGTGACCATGAATATGATAAGTTATACAAAGAATTAGTGAGTTTAGAAGAGCAGTTTCCAGAACTTGTAACAAGTGACTCTATCACGCAACGAGTGGGTGGAAAATTACTCGACGGGTTTCAAAAAGTCGAGCACACGACACCGATGATGAGTTTAAGTAATGCCTTTAACGAGCAAGACTTACGTGATTTTGATAAACGCGTGAGAAAAGGCACGAGCAAACCAATTAGTTACATGGTAGAATTAAAGATTGACGGCTTGGCGATTAATTTAACTTATGATAATGGACAATTTGTTCAAGGTGCAACTCGTGGAGATGGTGTTGTAGGTGAGGACATTACGCAAAATTTGCGTACCGTTCATTCTATTCCATTATCACTGCAAACACCTGTGACACTTGACGTTCGTGGTGAGTGTTTTATGCCAAAAGAGTCGTTCGTTAGATTAAACGAGGAACGTGACAAAGACGGCGAAAGTGTGTTTGCGAATCCGCGTAATGCAGCAGCGGGGAGTTTACGTCAACTTGATTCATCTGTCACAGCCAAACGTCAGTTAAGTACGTTTTTATATACGATTGCTAATCCTGAAGAATTAGGATTAACCACCCAAACAGACGCATTAGATTATCTAGATAGTTTAGGGTTTAAAACCAATCATCAACGTGAACTTTGTGCCACGATTGATGACGTGTGGCAATACATTGTCGAATTTAGCGACAAACGTCACACGCTTGATTATGAAATTGATGGTATCGTGATTAAAGTCAATGACTTTGACGCGCAAAATGAATTAGGTTATACAGTAAAAGCGCCTAAATGGGCGATTGCGTATAAGTTTCCGGCCGAAGAAGTTCAAACTGTCTTGCGAGACATCGAGTGGACAGTTGGACGAACAGGTGTTGTGACACCAACTGCGGTGATGGATCCGGTACAATTAGCTGGAACAACCGTTTCTCGAGCGAGTTTACATAATTGTGATTTGATCGCTGAAAAAGACATTCGATTATTGGATACAGTCGTGATTCATAAAGCTGGAGATATAATTCCTGAAGTCACACAAGTTGTGTTAGATAAGCGACCTGAAGACAGTCAGACGTATGAGTTTCCAACACATTGTCCAACATGTGATGCTGAGTTGGAACGCATCGAGTCAGAAGTGGCATTAAGATGTTTAAATCCAGCCTGTCCAGCTCAAATCAAAGAAGGACTGAATCACTTTGTGTCGCGAAATGCGATGAATATTGATGGCTTAGGTCCTCGTGTGTTAGAGCAAATGTATGAAAAAGAATTGGTAAAACAAGCCGCTGATTTATACTATCTAACACAAGAGCAATTATTAACGCTTGATAAAATCAAAGAAAAATCAGCGAATAATATTTTAGAAGCCATTGCAAATAGCAAAGGCAATTCATTAGAGCGATTGTTGTTTGGTTTAGGGATTCAACATGTTGGCTCAAAAGCCGCTAAAATTATTTCAAGTGAATTTGGTACGATTGATAAAATTATCGAAGCAGATAAAGAAGATATTTTTACGATTGATACGATTGGACCAGTGATGGCTGATAGTATTACCAAATATTTCTCGATTCCAGAAACATTGGAACAAATTGACAAACTAAAACAAGCTGGGGTAAATATGACGTATCTTGGTGTGACAAAAGAAGACATCACATCAATCGAGTCCCCGTTTAAAGATAAAATAATTGTCTTAACCGGAAGTTTGACACAATTTAAACGAGCTGAAGCCAAACAAAAGATTGAGTCGTTAGGTGGAAAAGTGACGGGTAGTGTGTCGAAAAAAACGGATATTGTTGTTGCTGGCGAGGAAGCTGGTAGCAAGTTAACCAAAGCACAAGAATTAGGAATTGACGTTTGGAGCGAACAACAAATGGTTGATGCCATAAACGCGTCACATAAAACAGAGTAAAAGGAGAATTTTGATGGCAATTTCAAAAGAAGAAGTACTACACGTAGCAAAATTATCGAAATTACGTTTTTCAGATAGTGAATTAGATGAGATGACAAAACATTTAGGGAAAGTTACTGACATGATGGCAAATTTAAGCCAAGTCGACACAACAGATGTGCCATTTACTTCAAGTGTGACAGAAGAAACAAATGTCTTTAGAGAAGACATCGCCATTAAAGGTGAAAGCCGTGACGAATTATTTAGCAATGTTCCTGAAACACAAGATGGTTACATTAAAGTGCCAGCAATCATGGATAACGGGGAGGCAGGAGCATAATGACTGAGTTACAACAATTAACAGTAAAACAACTAAGTGATGCATTAAATAAAAAAGAATTAAGCTCACAAGAGATTGTAAAAAGTGGGTTTGATTACATCAAAGAAACAGAGCCAACGATTGATGCGTTTATCACATTAAGTGAAGAAAAAGCATTAGCAGAAGCGAAAAAAATTGATGACTCACCACGTAGTGAATTAACACCTTTAGCTGGTATTCCAATTGGGATTAAAGATAATATCGTGACAAAAGACGTGTTAACAACCGCAGCAAGTAAAATGTTGTACAATTTTAACCCAATTTATTCTGCGACGGCAGTAGAAAAATTAGAATCAGCTGGACTTGTGTCTATGGGTAAATTAAACATGGATGAGTTTGCGATGGGGTCTTCAACTGAAACTTCTTACTTCAAGAAAACAAAAAATGCATGGGACCAAACAAAAGTACCTGGTGGCTCTTCAGGAGGGTCTGCTGCGAGTGTGGCAGCTGGACAAGTTCCTGCATCATTAGGGAGTGACACAGGTGGAAGTATCCGCCAACCAGCGTCATTTAACGGTATCGTGGGGATGAAACCAACTTATGGACGCGTTTCTCGTTATGGGTTAATTGCCTTTTCATCAAGTTTAGACCAAATTGGGCCAATGACTCGTACGGTGGAAGACAACGCCATGATTTTAAATGCCATTTCTGGACATGATGCAAAAGACAGCACAAGTTCTCGTCGTGACACACCAGATTTTACAAACTTAATTGGTCAAGACATCAAGGACATGAAAATTGGGGTACCAAAAGAATTCATGGGTGAAGGGGTTCATCCTGATATTCGTCATGCAGTAAAAGAAGCGGTGAAAACATTTGAAGCGCTTGGTGCAACAGTGGACGAAGTTAGTTTACCAAATGCGGTTTATGGCGTGGAAGTTTACTATATTATTGCTTCATCAGAAGCGTCATCAAACTTACAACGTTTTGATGGTATTCGCTATGGTTACCGTTCAGAAAATATTTCAAACTTAGAAGACGTATATGTTAACTCACGTTCTGAAGGATTTGGTTCCGAAGTGAAACGTCGTATTATGCTTGGAACATTCTCTCTAAGTGCTGGATTTTATGATGCATACTTTAGAAAAGCTGGACAAGTTCGTACCTTGATTGTCAATGACTTTAAAAAAGTCTTTGAAAACTACGACTTGATTTTAGGACCAGTATCACCAACTGTGGCATTTGAATTTGGTGCTGCTCAAGATGATCCAATCACAGCTTACATGCGTGATATTTTGACAATTCCAGTTAACTTAGCTGGCCTACCAGGGATGAGTGTTCCTGGCGGATTTTCTGAAGGATTACCAATTGGGATTCAATTAATCGGAAATCATTTTGATGAAGAAAAAATGTATCAAGCAGCTTATGCGTTTGAACAAGCAACTGATTTCCATAAAAAACAACCTGTTATTTTAGGAGGTAAAGCATAGTGAATTTTGAAACAGTCATTGGGTTAGAAGTCCATGTGGAATTAAAAACCGAATCAAAAATCTTTTCAACGTCTGCCGCTCACTTTGGTGCAGATCCAAATACTAATACAAACGTGATTGATTTTTCAATGCCAGGTGTTTTACCTGTTTTAAATAGAGGCGCACTTGAATATGGTATGAAAGCAGCATTAGCACTTAACTGTAAAATCAACCATCACACAAATTTTGATAGAAAAAACTATTTCTATCCTGATAATCCAAAAGCTTACCAAATTTCTCAAGATGACAAACCAATCGGCTATGATGGTTGGGTTGAAATAGAAGTAGAAGGTAAAAAGAAAAAAATCCGTATTGAACGTGTGCATTTAGAAGAAGATGCGGGTAAAAATATTCATGGTACTGATGGTTATTCATATGTTGATTTAAACCGTCAAGGCACACCACTTATTGAGATTGTCTCTGAAGCAGATATGCGTTCACCTGAAGAAGCCTATGCTTATTTAGAAGCCATTCGCTCAATTATCCAGTTTACTGGTGTTAGTGATGTGAAAATGGAAGAAGGGTCAATGCGTTGTGATGCCAATATTTCTCTAAGACCTTATGGACAAGAAAAATTTGGAACAAAAGCAGAACTTAAAAACTTGAACTCACTTAACTACGTGAAACAAGGACTTGCTTTTGAAGAACAACGTCAAGCAAAAGTGTTAATGTCAGGTGGCATTATCCAACAAGAAACACGTCGTTATGATGAATCAACTAAATCAACTATCTTGATGCGTGTTAAAGAAGGAGCAAGTGATTACCGTTACTTCCCAGAACCAGATATTCCATCAATTGATATTAGTGAAGAATGGGTGGAAGAAATCAGAGCATCATTACCAGAGATGCCAGCAGCCAGACGTATTCGTTATGTGAGTGAACTCGGTTTACCTGAATACGATGCAATGGTATTGACTCTATCTAGTGATATGTCAGACTTCTTTGATGCAACAGTGAATAACGGAGCAGATGCTAAACAGGCCTCTAACTGGTTAATGGGTGAAGTGTCAGCTTACTTAAATAGCGAGCACTTAGAGTTACTTGAAACAAAACTAACACCAGAAAATCTTGCTGGTATGATTAACTTAATCGCTGATGGAACAATTAGTTCTAAAATTGCGAAAAAAGTCTTTAAAGAATTAATCGAAAACGGTGGCGACGCTAAAGAAGTCGTTGAAGCAAAAGGATTAGTCCAATTATCTGATCCAGCGCAATTATTACCAATGATTAATGACGTCTTGGACAAAAATGAACAGTCAATCGAAGACTTTAAAAATGGAAAAGATCGTGCCGTTGGGTTCTTAGTTGGTCAAATTATGAAAGCAACAAAAGGAAAAGCAAATCCAGGAGTCGTGAACAAATTACTAAAAGAGGAATTATTGAAACGTTAAATTGATAACGTTCGATATGAAGGAGCAAGTTAAATGAGAGCAAGATTAATTTATAATCCAACATCTGGAAAAGAGTTGTTAAAACGAAATTTAGCAGATATTTTAATGGTGATTGAAAAAGCTGGATATGAAGCTAGTGCCTTTGCGACGACACCGGAGCCTTTTTCTGCCAAAAAAGAAGCAGCAAGAGCCGCGAATGCTGGTTTTGATTTGATTATCGCAGCAGGAGGTGATGGCACGATTAATGAAGTGATTAATGGTATTGCCCCACTAGAAAAGCGTCCTAAATTAGCGATTATTCCTGGTGGAACAACCAATGATTTTGCTCGTGCGTTGCAAATCCCGCGTGATAATGTGGTGAAAGCTGCAGAGGTGATTTTAAAAAATCAAACCATTAAATCAGATATTGGAAAAGCTGGAAACACATATTTCATGAATATCGCAGCAGGTGGTTACTTAACTGAATTGACCTATGAAGTACCATCTCATCTGAAAAGTGTTTTTGGCTATCTTGCCTATTTAGCAAAAGGAGCAGAGATGTTGCCACGAGTGAAACCAATCAAAATGCGTCTGAAATATGATGATGGTGAATTTGATGGAAAAGCATCGATGTTTTTCTTAGGGCTAACCAATTCAGTTGGTGGCTTTGAACAAATTGTTCCCGACGCTCAATTAGATGATGGAAAATTTTCACTGATAATCGTGAAAACAGCCAATGTGTTAGAAATTATGCATTTAGTTGCTTTGATGTTAAACGGTGGAAAACACATTGACGACCCTAGGATTGAATACATTAAAACGTCAAGATTACATGCTGAAGCCTTTGATGATGATTATCGTATGATGATTAATTTAGATGGGGAATATGGTGGAGATGCACCAATGGAATTTATAAATTACAAACAACACATAGAAATTTATGCTAATCTGGATGCAATACCTGAATCGGCTATTTCAATTGATGAAGAAGAAGCGTCTGATCGATTTATTGAAGAAGTCGAACAACTCACTCAAGAAGATATTAATGAAGATGGTACTATTTTTGGCAATAAAGAGTAGTACGTGCACTGTTTAAAAGAGAAAGAGGATTTTATGAAAAAACAAAAAATAGAAGCACCAGTGAAAAAAAATGAGCGTTTAGTTGTTGATATCGTCGATATGACCTATGACGGACGTGGAGTAGCAAAAGTGGATGGTTTTCCCATTTTTGTTGAAGAAGGGATTACAGGCGAGCGAGTAAAAATTCATGTGATGAAAGTCATGAAAAAATTTGCCTTCGCAAAAATTATGACATGGGAAACAACAAGTGAAAATCGTGTGGAATCAGTCGAAAAAGATTTAATTCGTACAGGGATTGCCCCACTACATCATATGAGCTATGACGCTCAACTTGATTTCAAGAAAAATCAAGTGACTCAAGCGATGAAACGTATCGGTGGCTTTGACGAATTAAACGTTTCGGACGTTTTAGGAATGGAACACCCATTTGCTTATCGTAATAAAGCCCAAATTCCAGTACGTATGATTGGTGCTGACATTGAACTTGGTTTCTTTAGAAAAAATAGTCATGACTTAATTGTGGTAGAAGACTTTTTAATTCAAGATAAAATGATTGATGAGATTTTATTATTCCTGAAAGAAAGACTAAGAAAATACTCAATCAAACCATATGATGAAAGCCAACATTCAGGACATCTGAAAAGTATCGTGATTCGTAAAGGTCATTACTCAAATGAAGTGATGGTAACCTTTGTGACACGTAAAAAGAAAATTTTCTACTTACATGATATTGTAACTGAACTTGTGGCAGCCTATCCAAACGTGGTATCTGTGATGCAAAATATCCAACCAAACGTGACAAACAAAGTCTTAGACGAACGTTTGAACGTGTTATACGGTAAAGATAGCATTAGTGATGAGTTATTAGGTAAAACATATCATATCTCAGCACAGTCATTCTACCAAGTGAACACTGAACAAGCTGAAAACCTTTATAAAAAAGCGATTGAATTAGCTGATTTAAAAGAAGATGACGTGGTTCTTGATGCGTATTGTGGTATTGGAACAATCGGCTTGAGTATGGCTAACAAAGTGAAGAAAGTATACGGCGTGGAAATTGTGCCAGAAGCGATTGAAGATGCGATTCATAACGCTGAAATCAATGACATCACAAATGTTGAATTTAAAGCTGGAGCAGCCGATAAAGTTCTAAAAAATTGGACAGCAGATGGCATTAAATTTGATGTGATAGTCGTTGACCCACCAAGAAAAGGCTTAACAGAAGACTTCATCAAACAATCAGTTGAATTAGAACCAGAAAAAATTGTCTATATTTCATGTGATCCAAGCACCATGGCACGTGATATGAAATTATTTGCTAGTTTAGGTTATACAACTGACACCGTTTATCCAGTTGACATGTTCCCGCAAACAACACATATTGAGTGTGTGACAGTGTTGACGAATTAAATATTATTTTGTGAGATTTAGGGAGTATCCTAAGTCTCTTTTTGTATAAAAAATTCTTAATAGTTACAATTCAATTATATTTAGCCTCTATAGTAAAGGTATCAAAAGGAGGAACATAAAATGACAAATATAATTGAAATAAAAGAGGTATCAAAACAGTTTAAACATCAAACTGTTCTAGATAATATCTCATTAACGATAGAAGAAGGCACAGTCTATGGCTTATTAGGACCAAATGGGGCGGGAAAATCAACTTTATTAAAAATTATCACCCAAGTAATTAAACCAGATTCTGGAACGATTTACTTTGACTCACATGAATTAAACCAAGCTGACTTACTTGAGATAGGTGCGATCATTGAAAATCCAGCTATTTATCCGAATTTAACAGCTTATGAAAATTTAGACGTTTTAGCGACATTACTTAATATAGAAAAAACACGTATTAAAGAGGTTCTATCCATTGTGTCGTTAGAAAATACTGGAAAAAAATTAGCAAAAGATTTTTCTTTTGGGATGAAACAACGCTTAGGAATTGCGATGGCATTGATTCATCAGCCACGGTTACTAATTTTAGATGAACCAACAAATGGTTTAGATCCTGTCGGGATACAAGAATTAAGAGAGTTAATTAAGTCATTTTCAAAACAAGGGATAACCGTGATTTTGTCTAGTCATATTTTAAGTGAAGTACAACAAGTTGCTGATAAAGTTGGTATCATCAATCATGGACATTTACGTTACGAAGGGAAAAATGATATGACGGATACTCATTTAGAAGACTTGTTTATGTCTATCATCAAAAAGGATGGTAAGGATTATGAATAACTATATAAAGGCAGAATTCATTAAAGACAAACGTTCTGCTAATGCGACCTTGATGAAACTTGTTCCAGTGATTGTTGTAGTGTTTAATTTATTGATGGTCAGTCTAATGGGAGTAGCACCAACTGGTAAAAGTTACGTGATGGCAACGACCTTTAATTGGTATCCAATCTTGATTTTACCTGTCATATTAAGTTTATTGGTAGTCAATAGTTGCAGTAAGGAAACACCGTCACACCTTGTTAGTCAAAAGAGTTTGGGACTCAGTGGAAGTAAAATGTTGTTTGCAAAAAATGTGGTGGTATTAGTTGAATTATTGGTTATGTTAATTATCTCTTCTGTACTGGCAGATGGTTTAGGAATATTTATTTTTAAGGAAACAATTCACATTAAGACATTAATCATGGCTACCATCACACTTTTTATCGGTAGCTTACCTGTAGTTGGAATGTCGTTTTTATTATTTTATGTCTTTCATAAAAAAGTAGTAGTTATCTTGATAAACTTTTTATTGGTTTTTCCGTCAGCATTAATAGCAGTTCAATCAAAATGGGTCTTTTTCCCATGGGCTTATAGTTTACGTATGCTTGCACCAATCATAGGCGTCCATCCAAATGGCACATTTTTAACTGAGGAGAATCCATTGATGACTACTCATGCAACTTATTTAGGTATTTTGCTAAGTTTAATGGTTTATCTACTTATTTTAATTACTTTGAACATTCTTATTAGGAGGAAAAATCATGACTAATCTCTTAAAATCATATTGGCTACGCACTAAAAGGACTCCAGTGAGAGTGTTGATGATCCTTGCACCAATTTTATATTCACTTATCATGTGTCTGTATTTCTTTTCTACAAATACTTTGAAAGGACAGGAAGTCCTCTCGTTTTATGCGATGTTAGCCATTATATCGACTTTTACATTAAGTCTTCTTGTCCCAATGATTTATGACCCTGATAAAGCAGCCAGTCATTATGCCAATGATTTACGAATCGGAATCAATAGACGACGAGTATTTTTTACCCGATTTGTTTTTATCACACTGATTTGTCTAGTGATTATTCTTTTAGCAGTGAGCTTTTTTTTATTCTTTTTTTATTTGTTACAAACAGTGAGTTTAACCTGATACAAGTTATTACCTTAACAGTTATCCTGTTAATGACATTAATGCCCATGATTGCTATGTATCAATATTTATCTTTACGATTTAATTATACTGGTAGTATTTTGGCAGGATGCTTGATAACATTAGCAGCAATTTTACTTGGTACAACGAATTTGGGTGAAAAAGTGTGGCTGTTTTTACCATTTACTTGGCCAATTAAAATAACTTTTGAAATAGGAAAAGGAACAATGAGTCTTCATATTGTCAGTCTAGTGTTAATAGGGACAGTTTTAGTAATAGCAATCACACTATGGGGATTGTCACTTTGGTATAATAAGTGGGATGGTGTCACACGATTGGAGGAATAGTGATGAAAATATTAGTCATTGATGATGACGAGGATTTATTAAAACTAATAGAAAATGCGTTAAGTAAAGAGTACACAGTGGAGACTAGATTAGGTGCAAATAGAGTTAATCCTGATGAGTTAAAACATTATGATTTAGTGATATTAGATGTGATGATGCCAGAGATGTCAGGCTTTGACTTTTTAAAACAATACAGAGAACTGATTGATGCACCCATCATTCTTTTAACAGCAAAAGATTTTGAAAAAGATAAACTTGAAGGATTTGCTTTAGGGGCGGATGACTATGTGACCAAACCATTTTCTATCAAAGAAATAAGAGCACGAGTTGCCGCTCATCTAAGAAGAGAGCAACGACAAAAGCATCATCGACTGATTGATTATCCGATGTCCTGTGACTTGATTGCCAAGCAGTTTTTTTACGAGGAAACGGAAGTATCACTTACCTCAAGTGAATATGAGTTATGTGAATTGCTATTAAAAAATAAAGGACAAGTTTTTTCGAAAGAACAGCTTTATACGTCTGTTTATGGATTAGAAGCAGTGGGAGATAGTCAAACAACGATTACAGAGCGAGTGAAGCAGATTCGAGCAAAATTTGATTTAGTTGGCATTAATCCAATTAAAACAGTATGGGGAGTTGGGTATAAATGGCAAATAGAAAAGGACTGACTCGTTTAATAACAACATATGCTGTAATGGAGTTGCTTTATACGTTTTTCGTGATAATTTTTTTCTTTTTACTACTAAATATATTGGTCAATACTGGTATTGTTTACCCAGCTAATTATCCTGAAAGTCAGTTGGGTAAGGTTGAAAAAGACTTTAAATCTGAGAGTTGGACACCAAATCAACTTCCATTTTTTTATGAGTATGAGTATATTAAAAATGGGCAAGTGGTGGATAGTAACATCAGTGAGACTTATCAACCTTATGTCAAAAAAGCACAAGAATTAGGAAGAGCGTCAAAAGATAGTTTTATTGGGGCAAGAGTGTTTCGATACTACACTACAAATGATAAAGAACTAGTTGTCAGCTACAAATTAAGTCCATTCTTTGCATCACAAAAACTTAATCAGTTGATTCCACATTTTGAAGGATTTTATTTGCTCGTTGTTTTTTTGGTTTGGATAAGTGGTTTTTTATTTTTGATTGTGAGATTGACTAAGATACTAAAAAGAGAGATAAAAAAAATATCAACAGCCAGTGTCTACATTCAACAACAAAATCTTGATTATCCGAGAATAAACAGTGACTATAAAGAAATTAATGACGTATTATCTACCATTGATTTATTGGCAAATGATTTAAAGAAATCTTTGCAAGAACAGTGGCAAATGCAAGAAACCGAGCGAGACTTAATTGAGTCAGTGACTCATGATATTAGAACACCCATTACATTAATCAAAGGGAATCTTGAATTGTTAGATGAAGAAGAGTTGACCGCTAGTTCAAGTGAACGGGTGAAAGATATTGAAAAAGGCGTATCACGATTAGAAGTTTATGTTGAAAAATTAAAACAAATTTCAAGTCATGTCACCGAAGAAAAAATACCAGTAAGCGAAGACGTGTTAAGTCGTTGGATTGATGTCGCACGTTTATTATGTAACACTCATCAACGACAACTTAGCCTAATGGAAACTGACACAAGTTCTATTCCACTAGAAACTGAAAATGTCACGATGGCATTACAAAACATAATAAGTAATTCAATCGAGCATTCTAACCTAAATTCAACGATTACATTAGATTTTAGAGATTTAGAGACAGAGTATCGAGTGACCATAACAGATGAAGGAACAGGATTTTCGGACATATTTTTAGCCTCATCACCTAGCAAATATGTATCAAGTAAGCTAGATAATACAGCTTCTCATGGTTTAGGTTTGTATCATGTGAAAGAAATGGTTGAACGACATAATGGAACATTGCTCATCGAAAATCGTCCAGAAAAAAATCAAACAGGTGCGAAAGTGACGCTAGTATTTAAGAAATAACATCATGAAACAAGTTAGTTGTGCTGGATTATTTTTCGTAGTATAGTTACTTACATAAAGTAAGAGTTATACAAAAGAAAGAGGTTAAAGCATATGTCATTTCATAAAAATCCAGTTACCTTTGTTACTCGTGTTGAACTTAAAGTGAGCGACTTAACACAATCCACACGTTTTTATACGGAAGTATTAGGATTAAAAATAAAAGAACAAACATCAGATAGTATATCATTTACAACGAATGATCAGGATGTTTTGTTGACTATCATAGAACCAAAAAATATAACATTAAAACAAGAACAACGAACAGGGTTGTATCATTTTGCTTTGTTATTACCAAAACGATCAGACTTAGCGCAAGTCGTGAGACATTTTGTTAATCTAGGTGTCCGATTTGGTGGCGGAGATCATTTAGTTAGTGAAGCCATTTATTTAAATGATCCAGATGGCAATGGGATTGAAATTTATGTCGACAGAGATGCGAGTGTTTGGCAATGGTCAGATGGAGAAGTTGCCATGACGACTGCCCCAGTTGATTTTGATGATTTATTAAAAGAACCAGTTGACCCAATTTGGAATGGTTTGCCAAAAGAAACAGTGATGGGGCATATTCATTTACAAGTAAATGATTTAGCAAAAAATAAAGAGTTTTATGTTGATGGACTTGGGTTTGATGTTGTCAGTCGCTATGGAAGAGAGGCATTATTTTTGTCTGATTCAAACTATCATCATCATATTGCTTTAAACACTTGGTCGGGGATACAAATTAAACATGCTGAAAAAAATGAGACTGGCATCGAAAGTTATTCAATTGTCTTTCCAAATGAAGAAAAACGACAAGCTGTTGTGTCGTCATTAAGAGAATTAGGTATCCCGGTAATGGAAGATGAACATGATTTGATTGTATTTGATCCATCAGACATAAAAATTAAATTGCTTATTGGTTAAGAAAAACCATCTATCCAAATGAGGGGAGATGGTTTATTTAGATGAAAAAGTATATTTGAAAGACACATCATCGAAAAAAGTTTCAGTTAATTTATTATCAAAATCAATTGTTTTTCCATTAAAATGAGTATAGATGACAGGTTCAAACTCATCTAATGTGCCGTTTAAAACTGTTGTGACAATAGATTGTGGCACGTTGTACTCTAAAGAAATAAAAGAGTCAGTTGAGTTTGGAAAATTTACTTTGTATTTATAAGTGTTATCTAACCAATTATAGGATAAAGGGGCGTTATCAACTGAATTCTTATCAACTATTTTTGTTGAAACATAATCCGACATGTTTTTCTCGACAAGTTGGTTGAATTGATACTTTTTGAAACCAAATAGGCATCCAACCATCAGTATTATCAAACCGAAACTAATCACTACTTTCTTCATAGTATGTCCTTCTTTCAAAATGTGATATTTTGTACTAATACCATATAAAAAACAGTTCCTAATCCTATACTTAAAAAGGTGCTGTGTTTCCACTTGTGGATGATGACAATAAATAAAATAGCAAGTAATTCGGGAAACGCAAAGGATCTTGTGACGGCATCTTTCAGACAAAATATAACTAACAATCCCATTGTGGCATAAGGTAGGACATTCCCTAAATAGGTAATATAAGCTGGGGGTGTCTTATTTTCTGGAAATAAAATAAATGGTAGAAAACGAGTTAACATCGTCCCAAGGACCACAACGCCAATCGTTATCACTTGATGAGGAAAAGACATCGTTGTCATAATGTCGTCACCTCCTGTTTATCTAGATTTTTTCTATCTAAAGTAAAAATTAAAATGATTAACGCCATGGCAGGCAACATAAAATTGTCAGCACCTAATAAAATCAAACAAATAAACGAACTAATGAGTCCAATAAGAGCTGGTCTATGGTTGGATGATTCTTCCCATTGATTGATAAACATGACAACAAATAAAGCGGTCATCACAAACTCAATGCCGGTCGTATCAAAGGTTAGGACAGAGCCAAGTAATGCACCAAGTGTTGCGCCACCTACCCAATAAATCTGATTTAGTAATGTCACAAAAAACATAAACCATCCTTTGTCGACATCTTTTGGTGGTGTCACGGTACAATTTATCGTGAATGATTCATCACACATCCCATAAATTAAATAAAACTTTTTCCAACCAGTATTTTTATATTTATCTAACATTGAAATACCGTAAAACATATGTCTAGCGTTGACCAAAAGCGTCAAAACAAAGGCATAAAGTGGGTTGTAAGCTGACATGAGTAAATTAGCTGTGACAAATTCCATTGAACCAGCATAAATAAAAAAACTCATGAGGATTGGATACCACACACTAAACCCCATACTACGCATTAAAAAACCATAAGACATCCCTAAAAACAAAAACCCAACACAAATTGGCAGTGTGTAGGGTAGAGCTGTTTCGAACGCTTTTCTTTTCATTTAACTCCCCCTAATGAATGAATATTTTTTCCATCATACAGTTGTTAGAATTATCTGTCAAGTCAGTCAATTAAAGTGAGTTGTCAAAATAACCCACATCGTGTTATAGTTGTCTTAACAATTTAAGAAAGGGTGACCCAAATACATGTACAACTAAATCCTATTTATAAGCAAAATGAAGAAAACAATCAAACAAGCTTTTTTGTTATGCGTTTGTCTTTATTTGTGGAATAGGTGTGGTTGTATGAGTGTGGGTTAATGTCTTTTTGAGCATACCCTAAACACGTTTAATCCCTCCTATTTCAAACGATAGGAGGGATTTTTTTTCTCCTAAAATTAAGGAGATGGTAAGATGAAACAAATTGAGATACAAACATTTAATTATCAAATAAACCCAAATTTAGAATTAATGATAGACAACCTAAGTGTGAACAGGGGAGATAAAATTGGGTTAATTGGAAATAATGGTAGCGGGAAAACGACGTTACTACATCTTTTAGCGCAAGAAATTTTGTTAGAGACACCAAGTGTTCAGCGTTATTTATCTGTTACACTTGTTAAGCAATTTAAAGAAGGGTTTGATGATAAAAGTGGGGGAGAAAAAACGCAACGTTATTTGCAAGAAGCGTTTAAACAAGATAGCGTATGGTTACTTGATGAACCAACAACTCACTTAGACAGTCGTCATGTTGAGTGGGTTGAAAAAAAAGTGTTGACTCATCACGAAGGTGTCGTGGTCGTATCACATGATCGTCATTTTTTAAATCAAGTGTGTAATAAAATTTGGTTTTTAAAGGATGGGAAAATAACGGTTTATAAAGGAAACTATCAATCATTCTTAACGCAATATGAGGAGCAAGAAAAACGACACAAAGAAGACTATGACATTTATCAACGTGAAAAGAAAGAGTTAGAACAAGCGATTCGAGCCAAAAAGCAACAAGCAAATGGGGCCATGTCTGTTCCTAAAAATAAAAAGCAAGCTGGAGAAAAAGTTGGTAGTAGCAAACCATATTATGCAAAAAAACAGAAAAAACTAGATAAATCAGCTAAAGCACTGGAAACAAGATTATCACAATTAGAACGAGTGGAAGCGCCAAAAAAAGAAAAGTCACTCACTATGGAAACCTCTCTTTCTCATATGTCAGGTGAGCATATTATGATACGAGGGATGGATGTATCAGCTGAAATAAATCATCAAGTCCTTTTTTCTCAGAGCGATTTTTATATTAAAAATAGAGAAAAGGTCGCAATAGTTGGGTACAATGGGGTAGGGAAAACGACGTTACTAAAAATGATGTTAGATAAAGGAAGCTCTATTAAAGTGTCACCGTCAATTGAGTTTGGTTATTTCTCACAAGAAGTTGATTTACTAGATGATAACGAAACAGTATTAGAAAATGTTTTATCAAGTATGCGTGATTATAACCAGACATTAGCAAGAACGGTGTTAGCACGAATGCAGTTTTTTGACCGTGATATAGAAAAGCCTGTCAGTGTATTAAGTGGAGGAGAGCGTGTCAAAGTGACTTTAGCAAAACTATTGTTAAGCGATATTAACACTTTAGTGCTAGATGAACCGACAAATTACTTAGATATTGAAGCAATGCGAGCATTAGAAGACTTATTACAAGCATTTGAAGGCACAGTTATTTTTGTATCGCATGACCGGGAGTTTATTAACTCGGTGGCAACAAAGTTATTCATCATTGAAAATAAAAAAATAACCATGTTTGAAGGACGATTATCAGATTACAAAGAAAATTCTATGATTAAAAATAAATCAAAGGAAGAGGATAGTTTATTAGTGATTGAAACAAAAATTAGTGAAGTATTAGGTAAGTTAAGTATTGAGCCTAGTGAAGAGTTAGAACAAGAATTTCAGTCGTTATTAAAACAAAAAATGTCATACAAAAAAACACACAAGAATTAATGTCTTGTGTGTTTTTCGTTTATTTTGCGGTTGTAGAAGATGTTTCAGTGGTTCCACTACTTTGAGTCGTCACACCTTTTTCTTCTTGAATTTCTTTATAGGTCTGTGTTTTAAATAAATCAACGGTTGATTGGTTATTGTGTAGTGAGTAAACACTTGTTGATTTATCTCCTTTTTGTTGTTCGATTTGAAGGAGTTGATCTAATTGGTTTTTGTAATCAAATTTCGCAGGATCAATAGGTTTTAAGCCACTGTCCGTATTAAATCTTAACAAGTCACCATTAGTAATCGCATCAGACATATGAAGTTGGGTGTTTCCTTTTTCTTTAATCTCAGCCACTTCAGCTAATTGTTCTTCAGTTGGTGTATCAATCAATTCACCTGTTGCAGTATCGTAGATTGTTTCTCCTAAGATAGTGTATTTTGGTGTAACAATTGTGCCATTTCTAAAGGCAACAATTTGATCTTTGTCTTTAGAGAAGAAATCTTGACCAAGTTGGATATAAGATTGTGTGTCAACACCTAATAAATGTAATAGAGTAGGTAAGACGTCAACTTGTCCACCAAATGTATGATCAACGCCACCTTTTGTTTGACCAGGAACGTGGAACATAACTGGAACACGTTGAACGGCTGTATCATCAAATTCGTTCCATTCTTCTTTTGATTTACCAAGTAATTCAGCTAAAGATTTGTTACGAGAATTTGAAATACCATAATGGTCACCGTATAACACAATGACTGAATTGTCATAAAGTCCAGATGCTTTTAAGTAATCGAAGAACTCTTTAACAGCTGTATCTAAGTAGTTTGCTGTCGCAAAGTAACCATTAATTGTTGCATCAGATGTGTTAGCAATTGGGAAACCAGCATTATCATCTTTAAATTTCGCATATGGGTAGTGGTTTGATACTAAAATAAATTTAGAATAAAACGGCTGTTGCACATGCTCTAAGTATTGAATAGATTGTTCTAAGAATGGTTTATCATGTAAGCCATATTGGAATGAATTATTTTCATTTACATCATAGTAACTACCATCAAAGAAATAGTTATAACCTAAACGTTTGTAAGTTTCATTACGATTCCAGAATGAGCCGCCATTACCATGGAAGGCAACACTTGTGTAACCTTGTGTTTGTCCTAAAATATCTGGCGCTGCTTGGAATGTGTTTTTATCACCTAATTGAGTGAATAATGGTCCTTGGCTTAAACCAAAGAATGAGTTTTCTAATAATGTTTCCGCGTCACTTGTTTTACCAGAGCCGACTTGATGGAAGGCATTATCAAAACTAAATGTTTCATTTGAATGGAATAAACTGTTTAAGAATGGCGTTACTTCATGTTCCACGCCATTTTCATCTTTTAATTTATAATCAATTAAAAACTGTTGGAAACTTTCTAAATGGATATAAATCACGTTACGTCCTTTAGCAATGCCGTACATATCATCATTTGGTTTAGCATAATGAGAATCAACATATTTTTGCACATCGACTAAATCATTTTGACTTGCTTGAGCGCGTCGTTGTGTCGCGTTATATGTTTGCACACCATCATAAACGGTGAAAACATTCATCCCTAAATACTTCACGATATGATTTCTTGAGAAAGTACGTTTTAATAATTCAGGTCTATCTGTTTCCGCTAAAGTTAAGTTAGCAGAGAATAGTAGAATAGAAAAACTTGTTACCGCAAATGCTGAACGAGCAGCAATTGGTCTTTCATCAATTTTGATTTTTTTTGTCGCAAGTAAGACAATCACGACAATAATATCAATCCAGTACAACAAATCATAAGGTCTAAACATACGAAGTGCACTTTCACCTAAACCAGAGGCTACTTTTCCGGCTCCAAGCATGGTGTTGACCGTAATGAAATCTGTAAATTCTCGGTAATAAATGACATTAGAAAAAAGTAACAAGGTCGTTAGTGAGGATATAATCAGTAACGTAATGTATGCTTTTTTCGGACTCTTTACATAAAGAGCTGCTGAGAATAAAAAGACAGTCGTCGCGATTGGACTTATAAATAAAATCACATATTGGAAGAAACTTTCAATGCCTAAGTTAAAATCTACAGCGTATGCTAGTAGGTTTTTCAACCAGAATAACACAACCATCAGGGTGAAAAATCCCATCCTGGTGTTAATCCAGTTTTTATTATATTTATGTTTCAAAATAAACATCCTTTCTTAACAACTTAGATGTCTCTAGACCATCAAGTTGAATACTCCATGTTACATTTTACATATTCCTTACATGTCTGTCAATTTTCGTCATTTTTCTTAAAAAAAAATATAGAACTAACATCTTTAAAAAAAAGGGGAAAAAAAGCCTAAAAACTGATATAGTAGTATCATACAATAAATGATAGAAATTAAAGGGATTGACTGCATGAAAAAAGTATATATAAAACAAAAAAGAAGTCAAAAATATAAAGGGCATTACCCACTCATAAAAGCAGAAGATTTAGTGGATTCGAAAATTTCTTGTAAAGATTGGGTAAGCTTTTATTCTGAAAAGGAAGAATTTTTAGGATATGGTTATTTAGGACAACAACACAAAGGATCAGGGTGGATGATTAGCTTTGTCGAACAACAACCAATCGACACCACATTTTTAGTCAACCTATTTAATGAAGCAAAAGCATATCGTACTGCATTTTTTGCTGATGAGGCAACGACGGCGTTTCGTTTATTTAATGGTGAGGGAGACGGTCTTGGTGGAATGACGATTGATTGGTATGACGGATTTTTAGTTGTGTCATGGTATAATGAAACCATCTACGCGTTAAAAGAAAACATCTTAAAAGCCTTGATATCATCAAACATTGAGATTCGTGGTATGTATGAAAAAATTCGTTTCCAAGCGAAAGGTTTACCAGAGTCTACCTATATATATGGTGAACAAGCACCAGAACCATTATTAATAAAAGAAAACAATGTAACCTATGCGACTTATTTAAATGAAGGTTTAATGACGGGTATCTTTTTAGATCAGCGAGAAGTCAGAAGTCGTTTAACGGATACGTATGCGATTGGTAAAACCGTATTAAATACGTTTAGTTATACCGGTGCTTTTTCTGTAGCCAGTGCAATGGGTGGTGCGGTAGGTACAACGAGTGTTGATTTAGCGAAAAGAAGTCGACAAAAAACACAAGAACAGTTCGCTGTGAATGGACTTACAACAGACAATCAGTCTATAATAGTAATGGATGTGTTTGATTATTTTAAATACGCTTTTAAAAAACAGCTAACTTTTGATATAGTAGTAATGGACCCGCCAAGTTTTGCAAGAAATAAAAAGAAAGTCTTCACCGTAGCAAAAGACTACCAACAACTGACGACTGAAGCAGTTGAGTTGTTAAACAAAGACGGATTATTAATTGCCTCAACCAATGCGGCCAATGTGTCATTAGATAAATTTAAACAAATGGTAGAGATGGGAATTACTGATACTCATCGTTCATTTGAGTATTTAGAATTATATCAACTACCGGAAGATTTCCGTGTGAAGAAAGAATTTAATGAAGGAAATTATTTAAAAGTACTCTTTTACCGAGTGAAATAAACGTGATTATGAAATGATAGGTGGGGTTTGATGTCTAAGTTAAAAGTACGTAACCTTGAATTAGGAAAAGGAAAACCAAAAGTATGTGTGC
This sequence comes from Vagococcus martis, assembly GCF_002026305.1. NCBI lineage: Bacteria > Bacillati > Bacillota > Bacilli > Lactobacillales > Enterococcaceae > Vagococcus > Vagococcus martis. The sequence goes on from NZ_MVAB01000001.1 coordinate 2,323,212, forward strand.
CTCTTGTTGCCAAAAACTTTGAGGAATTATTTTCCGAGGCGCTTCGGATTAGTCAATTAGATTGTGATGTTATTGAATGGCGTGCTGATTATTTTATGTATGCTCATGATGAACGTTTTATGAAAAAAGCTGCTTATTTTGTACGTTATGCTATTGATGATAAACCGCTGATTTTTACTTATAGAACGTTGCAAGAAGGTGGTGGACAACATATTGGGTTAGACGATTACATAAAATTAAATCGGATGATGATGGACACTGGATTAGTTGATGTGGTGGATTTAGAATTTGAAATGGTGTTGGAAAAGCCATCTGATATTATGGTGCATGCAAAAGAAAAGAATGTCAAAGTGTTGTTATCCAAACATAACCATTTGTTGACACCAGAAAAAAATCATATGTATGAGACTATTAAAGACATGCATCAATTAGGTGGAGATATATCTAAATTATCAGTCACACCAAATAGCCAACAAGATGTCTTAAATGTTTTAGAAATTTCAAATAAAGTAAAAGAAAATCATCCAGAGATTCCGTTTGTGATGATTAGTATGGGAGAGATGGGACAACTATCTCGTATGACAGGGGAGTTGTATGGTTCTGTCTTAACGTATGCTTCAAATGGTAAGTACTTATCAGCTCCAGGGCAATTACCAATTTCCGTGGTAAGAGAAGGCATGGAAGTGATTGGATACAAACGAGGGAGCAAATAAGGATGTCAAAGAAAAAAGCAAAAACCAATGCAGTAAGACAACTAGAACAAAAAAAAATATCATTTGAGACACGAGAATATGAATACAGTGATTCTCATGCAGCTGCACTAGAAACGGCACATGCGTTAGGCATTGATGAAAATCAAGTGTTTAAAACGCTTGTCACAGTGGGAAATAAAACTGGTCCAGTGGTCGCAGTAATCCCTGGAAATAAAACACTAGATTTAAAAAAACTAGCCAAAGCAAGTGGCAATAAAAAAATAGAGATGCTACCAATGAAAGAGTTAGAAGAGTTAACGGGCTATATTCATGGTGGGTGTTCTCCAGTGGGAATGAAAAAATCATTTCCAACATTTTATGCGAGTGAAGCAAAACAATTTGAGACTATTCATGTGTCAGCAGGTCGTCGAGGCTTGCAGATGAGTGTGTCACCAACTGATTTAATCAATGTGACTCGTGGAACTTATGCAGACTTAACAGAAGATGATACGGTTTTAGGCTAATCCTAGAATCGTTTTTTTATTGTTATAAATAAAATATTTTATTAAATTTCAGAAAGAAACATTTAAGAATAGTTAACTAATATGATTTATTTGATATATTATGTAAGTTAAATCAAATGACTAGTAATCGTTAAATCGATTACTGTTTTATATGTAAAGATAGAAGAAGGAATTGAGATGAAAAGAAAACGTGTATTTGTCATAACTAGTTGGCTTGTTTTATCATTACTATATTTATTGCCTGTGGTTGATTTGAGCGGTTTACATCTTGCTATTATTCGTGGAGATGACTACCCATTTCATTTTGCCAGGATATTTAGTGCGATTGAGCAATTAAATACAACAGGACACATTCAACCTATCGCAAGATTCGGGGAACATGATATTTTTTATGGTGTTAATATATTTTATCCTACACTGACAACAGTGTTACCCATTGCACTCATTGCGATGATTTTTCACTCGATTATTTCCGGCGTGTATGTGTATTTATTTTTAGTCAATCTACTCACTTTTTTTATTGCTTATCGTTGTGCAGATTATATCAGTCAGCTATGTTTTCCAAAAGAAAATCACCGACTTAGAAAATTAACACCTTATGTGTTTTCTTTTTTCTATGTGTTTTCTCATTACCGGATGATTTGTTTTTATCAGCGATTTGATTTGGGGGAGTTTTTCGTTTTAACGATGTACCCATTAGTTTTTGCTGGTTTTTATAGCATTTTAAAAGATAAGGGATCAAAGAAACATTGGTTGATTATTGGCTTAACACTCATTGCTTATTCTCATTTATTATCCCTAATGCTAGTGGTCGTGGTTCTAGCTGGATTGTTTTTAATTAGTCTAATAAGAAGAAATCTAACAATCAACATGTTTAAACAATTTCTATTTAGTGCTATGATGACTGGCCTTTTATCAATAGGAGCACTACTCCCAATCGTTTATGAGATGCTGACGTTTCCTATTCGTTCGGTTAGTGTCCATGACTTAGCACGAGAGGCGAGTGGTCTAGGAACAATGCTAATGACGTCTAGCATTAATTATCTAAATTACATGAGCATCGGCTTGATTTTACTGTGCTCGTTGGTTGTGGGAGTTTATCAGATTATTTGGAAAAAAGATTCTGTTATTAGACACATTCCATTGTTAAAACAATCTCTGGTCTTTTCGCTTGTGTTTATGATTATGCTGACAACACTTTTTCCCTGGCAATTATTACAACATACGCCGTTATCCATCATTCAATTTCCGTTTCGACTAATGCCATTTCTAACACTTTTCGCGAGTTTTCTAGGGGCATCTTTATTAGCGGATTATTTAAGTCAGGTAAGAGGATTATCTGTAAAAAAAATGACGATCGGGTTAAGTGTGGGTGTTGTTATTCTTTCAACGATTAGTGTGAATGTGTTGATGATTCATCGGTCTTTGGACCGTTTGATGTTTGGTAAACATGATGTGGTGACAACTGAACGGTATCAAAAATCAGTCAACAAAGATTATTTTCCAGCCGGTCTATCAAGTGATCAAACAAAACGAATTCGAGATGAAATCGGCTTAATCAATCAACGGGAAGTATCCATGCCTTATAGTTTTGATAAAGGTACAGCCGTGATAAACGTGACGACAAAAGAAAAAATAACAAGTGTGGAGACACCAATCATTGGGTACAGTGGACTTACTGTAAGAGATGAGACAGGTAAAAAATTAAAAAGTACCTTGTCTTCAGCGCGAACGCTGGCTGTTCTTTTATCAAAAGGGCGTCATCAGTTGGCTGTTTCTTATGAGCCACCGTTAGCCATTAAATACAGTGGAATATTTTCTATTTTATTGGCTTTGTGTTATGGTTTTTATTTAGTTAAAACAAGAAAAAGAGACTTACCTTGTGATTAAAAACAGGGTAGGTCTTTTTCGATTTAATAATTAAAATAACTGGCAATTTCTGCCGCATGTTCTCCAGCAACATGTCCCGTACAAAACGCCGCGGTAATATTAAACCCACCAGTGTAGCCATTAATATCTAGTAACTCACCACAGAAAAATAGGCCGTTAACGCATTTACTTTCCATTGTTTTTGGGTTCACTTCTTTTAGACTAATCCCACCACCTGTGACAAACGATTTATCAAGTGGATAGGTTTTATTAACTGTAAACGTAAGGTGTTTGATTTCACCAACAAGAGTATCAATCTCTTTTTCCGTTACTTGTTTGAAAGGTGTTTGTGTGTCAATCCCGCTGCGAGTAAGTAAAAACTCGAGATACCGTTCTTGCATCAATGGTTTTAACGCATTTTTAATTGATTTATTTCCATCTTCTTTTTGAATAGAAACAATTTGCTGTTTGATATCTTGTTCAGATTTTAGTGGAAATAAATCGAGAGACATCGTGACATTTTTTGTCCTTTTTCTAGTAGTTGATTGACAAACATACTACAACGAAGTGCTGCAGGACCAGAAATACCAGAATGGGTAAACAACGCATCCATCTCATGAGTGACAACGACTTTTCCTTTTTCATCAATTACCGATAACCCAATATCTCGTAACGATAAGCCTTGAAGTTCGCGACTTTGGATGAATGGCTCTTCTGATAAAAGAGGTGACTCAGTGGGGAATAATTTCGTAATGGTGTGCCCAACTTTTTTAGCTAACGTGTACCCATCTCCAGTCGAACCAGTGTATTGATATGTTTTACCACCAGTGGCTAAAACGACACAAGGAGCGTTAATTTCTTCTTTTGTATCAGTCACAACGCCAGTGATATTGCCATCAGTCACTAATAATTTTTTAACGGTTGTTTTCATTTTTAACTCAACATTTAACTCAGCTAAACGGTCAAATAGCCCATTAACAATCGCTTTTGACGTATTGGCAACAGGAAACATTCTCCCGTGATCTTCTTCTTTTAAGTGCACACCGTGGCTTTCAAAAAATTCCATGATGTCATAATTGTTGAATTGTGAGAAAGTACTATATAGAAATTTTCCATTACCAGGAATGAACGAAATAATTTCTTCGGGCGCTCTGTTATTTGTAACATTGCATCGACCTCCGCCAGTTAAACGTAATTTTTTTCCAAGCATTTTATTTTTATCGATAATCATGACGCGAGCACCTTTTTCTGCGGCGGAAACGGCGGCCATCATACCACTTGTTCCTCCACCAATGACAATGACATCTACACTCATCTAGTGTCACTCCTTTCGTTATTGAATTGTTAGTCTATCATACTTTTTTTAAAATTTGATGAGAAAATATTTTTTTTTTTTAATAAAATAATATATAATACTAACTATGTTAAAGAAGGGAATGATACATTATGTCAGCAAAAGATTATGTAACAAGTATGTTGAACGAAGTAAAAGAGAAGTATGGTTACCAACCAGAGTACATCCAAGCAGTGGAAGAATTCTTAACAACAGTGACACCATTTTTAGAAAAAAATCCGGTTTACTGTGAGAAAAACATTCTAGGTCAGTTAATTGTACCTGAACGTTTAATCGAATTCCGTGTTCCATGGATGTCAGATTCAGGTGAGTGGATGGTGAATACTGGTTATCGTGTTCAATACAACTCAGCTTTAGGACCATACAAAGGTGGATTACGTTTTCATCCTTCTGTCAATCAAAGTATCATGAAATTCCTATCGTTTGAACAAATTTTCAAAAACAGTTTAACCTCATTACCAATAGGTGGCGGTAAAGGGGGAAGTGATTTCAACCCTAAAGGCAAATCAGATGGCGAAATCATGCGTTTCTGTCAAAGTTTTATGCAAGAATTACAAAAACATATTGGCCCAAACATGGACGTTCCTGCTGGTGATATGGGTGTTGGTGGTCGTGAGATTGGGTATTTATATGGTGAATACAAACGTCTTAACGGGTATCAAGCAGGTGTTTTAACTGGTAAACCATTAGCTTTCTGGGGAAGTTTAGCTCGTACTGAAGCAACCGGCTATGGATTAGTTTACTTTGTTAAGTACTTACTTAAAGACAAAGGGGATTCATTAAAAGGCAAACGTGTAATGGTTTCAGGTAGTGGTAACGTGGCAATTTACGCGATTGAAAAAGCACAAGAATTAGGTGCAACAGTATTAGGCTGTTCAGATTCTTCTGGTTACATCATTGATGAAGATGGCGTGGATTGTGAATTAGTCAAAGAAATCAAAGAAGTAAAACGTGGTCGTTTAAGTGAATACGCTGCGGCAAAACCAAATGCAAAATATGTTGAAAATGCGTCAATTTGGACAGAAGACATTGCTTATGAAGTGGCTTTACCATGTGCGACTCAAAATGAAATTGGACTTGACGAAGCGGACGTATTAATCAAAAACGGCGTAAAAGTATTAGCAGAAGGTGCGAACATGCCGACTAAACTTGAAGCTCTACACAAATTAACTCAATCAGGTGTGGTGTATTGTCCAGGTAAAGCATCAAACGCTGGTGGTGTGGCAGTATCTGCTTTAGAAATGGCGCAAAACGCACAACGTTTACCATGGACTTTCGAACAAGTTGATTCAGAACTTGATAACATCATGAAAAACATCTACGAAACATGTGCGACAACGGCAAAAGAATATGCACAAGAAGACGATTTATTAACTGGCGCAAACATCGCTGGATTCGAGCGTGTGGCTAAAGCAATGTTAGCTCAAGGACTTGTGTAATAAAAATTCTCCACGTTTTGTTATAAACTATCTGAAAAAGATGTGCAAAATTCAAAAAAATGGTAGAATAGGTATGTATTCTTGTACGAAGAATCACATATTACTAGGAGGATGATTATGTCACATATTCGTTTTGATTATTCAAATGTCGGTACATTTATTGGTGAGCATGAATTAGGTTACATGCAAGCAGAAGTTACTGCAGCCCACAATACATTGCGTGAGGGAACTGGACCAGGAAATGATTTCCGTGGTTGGATTGACTTACCAGAAAACTATGATAAAGAAGAATTTGCTCGCGTTAAAAAAGCAGCAGAAAAAATTCAATCAGATTCAGATATTTTAATCGTCATCGGAATCGGTGGATCATACTTAGGAGCTAAAGCTGCTATCGACTTTTTAAACCACTCATTCTACAATCTTTTAGATAACGAAGAAAGAAAAACACCACAAGTATTCTTTGCTGGAAATTCTATCAGCTCAACTTATTTAGCTGATTTAATCCAAATTATTGGCGACAAAGACTTCTCAGTGAATGTTATTTCTAAATCTGGTACAACTACTGAACCAGCGATTGCTTTTAGAGTCTTTAAAGATTTATTAGAGAAAAAATACGGTAAAGAAGAAGCAAACAAACGTATCTATGCAACAACTGATAAAGCACGTGGCGCTGTTAAAACAGAAGCTGACGTTGAAGGTTGGGAAACCTTTGTTATTCCTGATGATGTTGGGGGACGATTCACTGTGTTAACACCAGTTGGATTACTTCCAATCGCTGTAACAGGTGCTAACATTGATGAGTTAATGAAAGGTGCTGCTGACGCTCGTGTTGCTTACAGCTCTGATGATTTAACAAAAAATGAAGCGTATCAATATGCCGCATTACGTAACATTTTATACCGTAAAGGAAAAGTAACGGAGTTATTAATCAATTACGAACCAAACTTACAATACTTCTCTGAATGGTGGAAACAATTATTCGGCGAGTCTGAAGGGAAAGACCAAAAAGGTATCTACCCATCAAGCGCGAACTTCTCAACTGACTTACATTCATTAGGTCAATACATTCAAGAAGGACGTCGTAACATTTTTGAGACAGTTATTAAAGTAGACAAACCTCGTAAAAATGTGGAAATTCCAGTACTTGATCAAGACTTAGATGGTTTAGGTTACATTCAAGGAAAAGAAATTGATTTTGTTAACACAAAAGCATTTGAAGGAACACTTTTAGCACATACAGATGGTGGCGTACCAAACTTTGTGGTAAATATCCCTGAAACGGATGCTTATACACTAGGCTACTTAATGTACTTCTTTGAAATCGCAGTTGGTATTTCTGGTTATTTAAATGGCGTAAACCCATTTGACCAACCAGGTGTAGAAGCATACAAGAAAAATATGTTTGCTTTACTTGGAAAACCAGGCTTTGAAGAGTTAGCAAAAGAATTAAATGAACGTCTTAAATAAGACTAATATAAGTGTCTGGCAATATTGCCAGGCACTTTTTTAATGCCAGACACGATTTACAAGGTATTAAATGTAAAATTCATTCCTATAATTAGTTAAGATAAGAGGATACCACAACTAAGAAAACTAGCCTAAGAGATGATTAAAAATAAAATATAATCAACTTTTAGTTAGAGTTACTTTACACTTATCAAAAGGAGAATGTATATATGTTGATTATCTCAAGTACAAAAGAGTACTTGAAAAGATCAAAAAACCTTCCAATTAATTGGAAGGAATGATTAGGGTGCTTTAGTCCCGAACATATTCATTTTTGGTTTTGGAATTTCCTTGTTGTGCTGAGCGGCTAACTCCATTGCCTTGACGTACAAATCTAACTTTTGTTCAAGAGTCAACTCTTTTTTTTCAGACATTAAAACAGATTGAGCAAATTTTTCTTTATCAATATAAATCATACGTTTCACCCACCTTTAGTCATTCTACTATTATATTATAGCAAAAGATGAACAAAAAAAGTGTTTGAAATATGAGATTATTTTGTGAAATATTTTTTATTAGTGATAAAAGATGGTATAATACTGAGATAGGAATAATTAGACTATTAAGGAGAAAGAGTTTATGATGGCTAAAGATTTTGTTGAGGAACTATCTCATTTAAAGGCTATACTCGTTTTAGAAGAAAATGTTGATATGGGTCGTTTTAATCAGTTGTATAATACTGCAATTGATCAGATGATTCAAGGTGGGCGAGTTAACAAAGAGATGATGGAAGAATTATTATATTTTAGAAATTTAATTAATCATTAAAGATTAATAGTTATGACACAAAGTTTTTTGGGGGTGAAAAGATGAAAAATATTGTACGATTTATGAGTGTGTTTATAATTATTGGTGCATACAATACACGTTTTTCATTCTTATCATTAAATATCTTCTTAGCTTATATTCCACTAGAATTATCATTTCAGTTTTTTCGTGTGAAACATTCTTATTTAAAGCTAGGTATAGCAGCATTATTTATGCTCTATTTCCCTAATATACCATATTTAGTGACAGATATTATTCATATGGATATATTAAATATATATAATCAATTTACCGGTGATAGTATTAAAAACTTAAGTGATTGGGCGTTGACAATCGTTCTTTTTTTATCGGTTTTTAGTTTTGTTCTTTTAGGATTTGGTCAACTTCTTAAACTCATGATGTATACTAAAAAACGATATGATTTATCAACAGTACAAGTCAATCTAGCTTTAACGTCAATTTGTTTCTTATCGTCACTAGGAATTTACGCTGGAAGATTTCCACCGCGATTTCATTCGATTGATATTTTCAGTAGACCGTGGTATGTGTTTAAAACCATCTTCTTTGATTGGTCAGTTGTAAAATTAGAAATAGTGTTACTATTTTTATTTTTACATTTATGTATTATAGGTGTGATGACCATGAATCGACAGTTATCAAAATTAAACTAAAAAACTCATCGACAACTTATGAAAATAAGTTCGATGAGTTTTTTTAATAGTTTTCTGCTCCTTTTTTAAGGAACATTAAAGATGCAGCAGCTAAAATACCAAGTGCTAGGAAATAAATGAAAGCTGATAAATACGAATCTGAACTATCAACTAAGGCACCAATGATAATTTGAGCAGTCGCACCACCTAGAATACCACCAGTTGAGATGGTTGAGTAGCTTGGGGCGAAATTTTTTCCAGTAAACACTTTTAACGGAATGGTCATCAAGGTAACAAAGGCAACAGTCATACTTAATGTTGCTAAACCTAATATAAGGATGAACAAAGCTAAAGAGTGCACATAATAAGATAAAAAGACAAGAGATGAACCGATGATAGCCATTATTTTAATCACAAGCGTGTCTTTATCAGCGAAAAACTTGCTGACAACAAAACTACCACCAATTGCTCCAACCAAAGCAAATACACCAACGCATGAGCTGACAAAACCTGATTGTGTTAATGTAATCCCACGTTGACTGGTTAAAAAGCTCGGTAACCAGTTGTTAATACCATAAAGTAAGCTATTAACAAAAAAAGCAGCTGCAAATAAAGTCCAGATGTTACGGTTTTTCCAAATTTTTAGTAAGGAAACTTTTTCAGTGTCTTCTTTAATCATTTCTTCTGCTTGTTTTTGTGGAGTTGGAATTCCTTTTGCAATAATGAATGACGCTACAATGGCTAAAATAGTTAGTAATATATAAGCAAATTTCCAGTTGTATTTGTCAATGATTGGTGAGAGTAAAACAGGACCAATCACACCAGCAATACCAGAAGATGAAATGAGAATTCCTTTAGCAAATGTTCGTCGTTCTATTGGAAAATGATCGATGATTTCTTTACTTGATGCTGATGGGTAACCAGAGTGAGCTAACATTCCGGTTAATAGACGAATGGCTAATAACATCGTCACTGTTTGACCAAAGCTAAAGATTAAATCAAATACCCCAATCATAAAGACGGACCAGATTAGCACTTTTTTTGCACCAAATTTATTAATTGCAAAACTCATTGGGACTTGCATGATAGCATATCCAATAAAAAAAGCACTCAAAATAAGTCCTTTTTGGCTTTCTGTCATGGGGATGTCTTTACTAATTGAAATAATTGAAATACCAACAGACAATTTATCGATATAGACTATCACGTAGCCTAAAAATAATGTCGAGAGTAAAAGAGATAAATTTACTTGATTTTTTGTGTTGTTCATACGCATATCCTTTCCTACTAACAATATCAGTATTTATTAAATATACAGTTTTTTTAAAACGTTGTAAATTAAATTTAAAAACTTCATATAATTTTCGGAAAAAATGTGACTTTGCAAGATGTCTTGTTTTATTATAGAATAAGTGATGTTGCAAAAGAATGGGGGAATACCTGTTCTTTACATCGGCGAAAAGATAGCCTATTATTGATTAGAACAAGCAACTAACTTGTTTACGTTATGATGCTAGAAAAGGAGTTTACCTATGTCAAAAGAAATAAATAGACAATACGATGATTCATCCATTCAAGTATTAGAAGGTCTAGAGGCGGTAAGAAAACGTCCAGGGATGTATATTGGATCAACAGACTCTAAAGGATTACATCATTTGGTTTTTGAAATTTTTGATAATGCAGTTGATGAGGCGTTGTCAGGATATGGAACGGAAATTGATGTCACCATACATAAAGATAATAGTATCAGTGTGAAAGACTATGGTCGCGGTATGCCAACTGGTATCCATGCTTCAGGAAAACCTACTATAGAAGTTATTTTTACTGTGTTACATGCGGGAGGAAAGTTCGGTCAAGGTGGTTATAAAACATCAGGTGGTCTTCATGGTGTTGGGGCAAGTGTCGTAAATGCCTTATCAAGTTCACTTACGGTAGAAACAATAAAAGATGGCCAAATGGCGACACTAGCTTTTAAAGATGGTGGACACACAGATGGCAAATTTAAAAAGAGTAAAACGTCAAATAAACAAAATGGCTCAACGATTACATTTAAACCAGATGCGTCAATTTTTTCGACGACAGTGTTTTCATATGATGTGTTATCAGAGCGTTTAAGAGAGTCAGCTTTTTTACTTAAAGGCATTAAAATCACGTTAACAGATGAACGTGAAGGCCAAGAAAAAGAAGACGTCTTTTTATACGAGGATGGGATTAAAGAATTTATTGCTTACTTAAATGAAAGCAAAGATGATCTATCACCGATTGTTTATTTTGCTGGCGAAAAAGAAGGCATCGAAGTTGAATTTGCCTTCCAATATAATGATGGCTATTCTGAAAACATTTTATCTTTTGTAAACAACGTACGTACAAGAGATGGTGGAACGCATGAAGTTGGGATGAAGACAGCTCTAACCAAATCCTTTAATGAGTATGCTAGAAAAACAGGTTTATTAAAAGAAAAAGATAAAAACCTTGAAGGCAGTGACTTTAGAGAAGGATTGTCAGCGATTATTAGTGTGCGTATACCAGAAAATTTACTTCAATTTGAAGGACAAACAAAAGGTAAATTAGGGACACCTGCTGCTAGGACGATTGTTGAAACAGTTATTAGTGACCAATTAGGATTTTACTTACTCGAAAACAATGATTTATCACAAATGCTTGTCAAAAAAGCTCTAAAAGCTCGTGAAGCAAGAGAAGCCGCACGAAAAGCCCGTGAAGATAGTCGTAATGGAAAAAAACGTCGCAAGGGTGAATCCTTACTATCTGGTAAATTAACGCCAGCTCAGTCACGTAATCCAAAGAAAAATGAATTATACCTAGTCGAAGGGGATTCTGCCGGAGGATCGGCTAAACAAGGCCGCGACAGAAAATTTCAAGCGATTTTACCACTTCGAGGGAAAGTTATTAACACTGAAAAAGCAAAACTACAAGACATATTAAAAAATGAAGAAATCAATACCATGATTTATACAATCGGTGCTGGTGTTGGTCCTGATTTTCAAATAGATGATGTGAATTACGATAAAGTCATCATCATGACCGATGCGGATACAGATGGGGCACATATTCAAGTACTTCTACTGACATTTTTCTATCGCTACATGAAACCACTAGTCGAAGCAGGGAAAGTTTATATCGCTTTGCCACCACTTTATCGAGTGAGTAAAGGTCGCGGTAAGACTGAACAGCTTGAATATGCGTGGACAGATGATGAAATGGCTGATATCACAAAACGTATGGGTAAAGGTTACTTAATCCAACGTTACAAAGGTCTTGGTGAAATGAATGCAGACCAGTTATGGGAGACAACGATGAATCCTGACACAAGAACCTTGATTCGTGTGACCATTGATGACTCTGCTCGTGCCGAAAGACGTGTGACAACCTTAATGGGAGATAAAGTAGAGCCACGTCGTAAATGGATTGAAGAACATGTTCAATTTACGTTAGAAGAAGATGGTAGTATTTTAGAAAACCATGACATCATTGAGGAACAGACAACTCATGATGTAGAAGACATCGAAGAAATAAATTTATTTGATTAGTTAGTACCAATAAAAGGAGAGAACAAGAATGAATCAAGAGCATGGGATTCAAAATCTTAGTCTTGAAGATGTAATGGGGGACCGATTTGGTCGATACTCAAAATACATCATCCAAGATAGAGCCTTACCTGATATAAGAGATGGATTAAAACCTGTTCAACGTCGTATTCTATTTTCGATGAATAAAGACGGCAATACTTATGAAAAAAGTTTTAGAAAATCGGCAAAATCTGTCGGAAATATTATGGGGAATTATCATCCTCATGGGGATAGTAGTATTTACGAAGCAATGGTGCGTATGAGTCAAGATTGGAAGTTACGTGAGCCGTTAATCGAAATGCATGGGAACAACGGGAGTATGGACGGTGACCCTCCTGCTGCGATGCGTTATACTGAAGCACGTTTATCAAAACTTAGTGGTGAATTATTAAAAGATATCGAAAAAGAAACCGTGGATTTTGTTTGGAACTTTGATGACACAGAAAAAGAACCAACTGTTTTACCCGCAGGATTTCCTAACCTATTAGTTAATGGATCAACAGGAATTTCAGCCGGTTATGCGACAGAAATTCCGACACATAATTTAGGTGAGGTGATAGATGGCACTATTTATTTAGTCGATCACCCAAATGCTAGTGTGGAAAAATTAATGGAATTTATTCCGGGACCAGATTTTCCGACAGGTGCGATTCTTCAAGGGAAAAAAGAATTGAAAAAAGCCTACGAAACTGGAAAGGGACGAGTGATTATTCGCTCTAAGACAGAAATCGAACCACTAAAAGGTGGACGAGAGCAAATCGTGATTACGGAAATTCCTTATGAAGTCAATAAAGCCAACTTAGTGAAAAAAATGGATGAGTTACGTTTAACAAAACGCGTAGAAGGGATATCAGAGGTCAGAGATGAAACAGACAGAACTGGATTGCGTATTGTTGTTGAGCTACGTAAAGAAGTGGATGCAGAAGGAATTCTAAACTATCTACTGAAAAATACAGAGCTTCAAGTGAATTATAACTTCAATATGGTGGCAATTAACCAATTAAGACCACAACAAGTGGGATTAAAAGATATTTTAGAAGGCTACATCACTCACCGTAAACAAGTGATTATTGACCGAAGTCAGTTTGATTTAAATAAAGCGAAAAAACGCGAGCATATTGTCTTAGGTTTAATGAAAGCTTTGTCTATTTTAGATGATGTGATTCGTATTATTCGTCAAAGTAAAGACAAAAAGAATGCCAAAGACAATTTGATTTCAGCGCATGATTTTAGTGAAGAACAAGCAGAAGCTATCGTGTCACTACAATTATACCGCTTAACCAATACAGATATCACAGCGCTTGAGCAAGAAGCAGCTGAGTTGGAAGAGCAAATCAAAGCACTTGAATTAATCATTAATAACCCAAGCGAATTATTAAAAGTCATGAAAAAAGAGCTTCGAGAAGTGAAGAAAAACTATGATACAGATAGACGAACTGTGTTAGAAGATAAGATTGAAGAAATCAATATTGAAACAGCTGTCATTGTGCCGCAAGAAGATGTGATGGTTAGTGTCACACGAGAAGGTTACGTGAAACGTAGTAGCTTACGTTCATACGGTGCCTCAAAAGAAGACGACATCGAAATGAAAGACACCGATGAATTGATTTATTCCGGTCAATTAAATACCCATCATCACGTGTTGTTTGTTACAACAAAGGGGAATATAATTTATCGACCTGTGCATGAATTAACAGATAAGAGATGGAAGGATGTCGGTGAACATTTTTCACAAACATTGAGTACACTCTTACCAAATGAGCAGATTTTAAAAGTATTTCCATATGAAACCCTAGACGATACAACAGAATTTGTCTTTGTCACAAAAGAAGGAATGATTAAACGCACATTGATGAATGAATTTGCTAGCTGGCGAACATATAAGAGTCGCCCGTTGATGTGTATGAAGCTTAAAACAGAGACAGACGAGTTGATTAGCGCTAACTTAATTGATTCTACAAAAGCTTATGATGTCACATTAATTAGTCATTTAGGTTTTGGTTTACGTTATGATTTAAGCGAGGTGCCAACAGTTGGCGCAAAAGCGTCAGGCGTGAAAGCTATTAACTTAAAAGAGGGAGACTATTTAGTTTCCACCCATATTTTCTTAAGTGATGCGAAAGAGCATTTCGTGACACTTGTGACACAACGAGGTTCGGTTAAGAAAATGGATATTCTTGAGATTAATAAATTAGGCCGTGCCAAACGTGGTTTGATGGTTTTAAGAGAATTGAAAAATAATCCGCATCGTGTCTATGCTAGTCTTTCAACAAATGATCAAAATGAGTTAATAATAGTAGAAACTGAAAATGGTGCAAGTTATACATTGGATGTAAAAGACATACCTGTCAATGATCGGACGTCTAACGGATCATTTGCGACAAATGAAAAAACAGATGGCAAAATCACCAAGATAAGTATTTCACAAAAAGAGAACATAGAATAGTTAAAAAGAAGAAATCGTTTAATGGTTTCTTCTTTTTCTGTTATACGACACAATATGAAATGTAATCGCTGTTATAATACAGATGGTACAGTAAAGTAGAACAGTTGTTACACTTTAGCCTCCTTAATAAAACCTTAAGAAACTGTATAAACACGCGATTAAAAGCATATTGTGTTTTTTTTAACAAAAATTGTATTTTTTTTCACTATAACACTTGCGTGAATCTGTTTTTGTGTTATACTGAACATGTAAAGAAATTAAAAATAAAACTTTGAAACAACTAACTTAAGGAGGTTCTCATATTATGGGATACTGGGACGGATTTAAAGGTAGTAAATGGCGCACAACTGTGGATGTTAGAGATTTTATTCAAGCAAACTACACAGAATACAAAGGTGACGACAGTTTCTTAGAGCCAGCTGCTGACAGCACAGAAAAATTATGGACAAAACTACAAGAATTATTTGAAGTTCAACACGAACAAAATGGTGTTTATGACATGGATAATAACATCCCTGCTACAGTAACATCACATGAACCTGGTTACTTAATTAAAGAAGAAGAAAAAATCGTTGGGTTACAAACTGATGTTCCATTGAAACAAGCATTCATGCCATTTGGTGGTATTAACATGGCAAACAACGCTTTAGTATCAAATGGATACGAAGTTGATGATGAAATGACTAAAATCTTTTCTGACTGGAGAAAAACTCATAACCAAGGTGTATTTGATGCTTACACTCCAGAAATGAGAGCCGCTCGTAAAAATAAAATTATTACAGGTCTTCCAGATGCTTATGGTCGTGGACGTATTATCGGTGACTACCGTCGTTTAGCATTATACGGAATTGACTTCTTAATCGCTGAAAAGAAAAAAGACTTATCTAACGTAGGTAACAAAGTGATGACAGATGATGTTATCCGTTTACGTGAAGAAGTGTCTGATCAAATCAAAGCATTAGTTGACATTAAAGAAATGGCGACTTACTACGGATTTGATATTTCTAAACCTGCTAAAAACGCTCAAGAAGCTATCCAATGGTTATACTTCGGTTACTTAGCAGCCATTAAATCTCAAAATGGTGCAGCTATGTCAATCGGACGTATCTCTGCATTCTTAGATATCTATATCCAACGTGATTTAGAAAATGGCGTAATCAACGAAGCTGAAGCACAAGAATTAATTGACCACTTAATTATGAAATTACGTATGGTTAAATTTGCTCGTACGCCTGAATACAACCAATTATTCTCTGGATACCCAATTTGGGCAACATTATCAATTGCTGGTATGGGAATTGACGGACGTTCATTAGTAACTAAAAATGATTTCCGTATCTTACATACATTAACAAACATGGGACCATCTCCAGAACCAAACTTAACAGTATTGTATTCTTCTCATTTACCAGAAGGATTCAGAACTTACGCAGCTAAAATTGCGAAAGAAAGTTCTTCAATCCAATTTGAAAATGACGATTTATTACGTGCTAACTGGGGATCAGATGACTGTGCGATTGCTTGTTGTGTGTCTGCCACTGTTATGGGTAAAGACATGCAATTCTTCGGAGCTCGTGCTAACTTAGCTAAAGCTGTGTTATATGCAATCAACGGTGGGGTTGACGAAGTGACAAAAGCACAAGTTGCACCTCGTTTCCGTCCAATGACTGGTGATACATTAAACTATGATGAATTCATCACTCGTTACAAAGATATGTTAGATTGGTTAGCAGAATTATATGTAAATACATTAAACGTTATCCATTACATGCATGATAAATATGCTTATGAAGCACCACAATTAGCATTCATGGATACTGACTTAAAACGTACATTCGCAACAGGTATCGCTGGTATCTCTCATGCGGCTGATAGTATCATGGCTATCAAACATGGTAACGTACAAGTTATCCGTGACGAAGATGGTTTAGCAGTTGACTATGTACCACAAAATGAGTTCCCAACTTACGGAAATGACAATGAAGAAGCAGATGCTATGGCAAACTGGATCTTAGATTACTTCATGACTCAAATTAAACGTCAACATACTTATAGAAACTCAACACCTACAACATCATTATTAACGATTACTTCTAATGTTGTTTATGGTAAAGCAACTGGTAACACACCAGACGGACGTCGTGCAGGTAAACCATTAGCACCAGGTGCTAACCCAAGTTACCAAGATGGTAAATTCTTAGGTGAGAAAAATGGTCTTTTAGCATCATTAAACTCAACTGCAAGACTTGCTTACACATCAGCTTTAGACGGTATCTCAAATACACAAACTATTAACCCTAATGGTTTAGGTAAAGATGATGATACTCGTATAAACAACTTACGTAACGTAATGGATGGCTACTTCGATAGAGGTGGATACCACTTGAACGTGAACGTCTTTACAACTGACTTATTATTAGACGCTCAAGCTCATCCAGAAAAATATCCAAATTTAACTATCCGTGTATCTGGATACGCAGTTAAATTCCGTGATTTAACTCCAGAACAACAAGCAGACGTTATTTCTCGTACTGCTCATGATAGAATGTAATTAAACAATCAGTAAAATAAAAGGATGGCTGTTTTAGCGGTCATCCTTTTTTTAAAAGCAAAGTTAGGAAGTGACGATAATGACAGAATCAGTAACAGGAAGAATTCACTCAACAGAAAATTTAGGGACAGTTGACGGTCCAGGTGTACGTTTTATAGTCTTTATGCAAGGATGTAAAATGCGTTGCCAGTTTTGTCATAATCCTGATACTTGGAAAATCGGTGGAGGACGTGAAGTGACAACTGATGAAATATTAGAAGAAGCTCTACGTTATAAATCTTACTGGGGCGAAGATGGCGGCATTACAATTAGTGGTGGTGAGCCATTACTTCAACTTGATTTCATCATTGATTTGTTTAAAAAAGCAAAAAAACATGGGATTCATACAACGGTGGATACTTGTGGTAAACCATTTACTTTTGAAGAACCATTTTTTAGTAAATTCAATGAAATGTTGAAATACACTGATCTGTTTCTTTTTGATATCAAACATATCGATCAACAAGGTCACAAAGAACTAACAATGCATACTAATGATAACATTCTTGAAATGGCTAAGTATTTATCTGATATTGGTCAACCTGTATGGATTCGACATGTTTTAGTACCGCAAAGAACAGACTATGATGAATTTTTAGTTCGTCTAGACGATTTCATAAAAGAATTAAAAAATGTCGACAAAGTCGAAGTGTTGCCATATCACACAATGGGGCTTTTCAAATGGAAAGACTTAGGAATTGATTACCCATTAAAAGGAATTGACCCACCAACTCAAGAACGAGTAAAAAATGCCCAAGAATTACTTCATACTGCAGACTATAATAAGTATAAAGAAAAGCGCCCGGTTAAATAGTTAGTTAAAAAGATTAGGAACAAGTTTCCTAGTCTTTTTTTGTTTAGGAATGGCTCAACAGATGGTCTGATAGAAAATCGTTCTTAAGTTGGATTTAAATTATATTAAACGACCGTTATAATAAAAGTATGTTAAATAAAGAAAAGGGGAGAACAACACATGAAAAAAATTATTTTATTAAGTAGTGCAGTATTATCATTGGGGGTATTTGCTGGGTGCTCATCTCAGTCAACCAACTCAACAAATACAGGAAAATCATCCAGTTCACAAGTAGCTAGTTCAAGTAGTCAAACTAAGGCGTCATCAAGTCAATCCACAAGCAGCTCAACTGCCGCATCTGATGGTACTGTTTATAATGTTAGTTTATCTGATGCCATTGATACATATAAAGAAAATTACCCAGATACAGATATTACATCTATTAGCTTGGACACAAGTTTAGGCAAAAGTTTTTATTCAATTGAAGGGGTAGATGATAACAAAGAATATGAATTAAAAATTAACACAGACACAAAAGAGGTAAAAAAAGATCGCGAAGAATCATTAGATCGTGATGAAAAAAATGGCGTGAAGCGAAAAGAAAACAAATTAAATTTAGTAGATATGAAAGACATGTCAGAAATTTTTGATATTGCAGTCAAAGAAGCCGGTTTTGGTAAAGTAGTGGATTGGGAAATTAAAGAAAAACTAGGTGTTACTTATTGGGAAGTATCTGTTGAAGAAGGTATGACGAAAGAAGTTGATTACAAAATAAATGCTCAAACTGGTGAAATCATTGAAACTGACGCAGATTAATGAAAAAGATAGATTAGTGTTTGGCTAATCTATCTTTTTTTACTACATGGTTTTATTTAATTTGTTAATAAAGTAAACGGTCAAAATAGAGTGAATTGCAAATAGACCGACAAGAGTGGCTGTTACCCAAAGTGATTGTTGTGTCGCTGACGTGATTAACGATAAAATCACGACAAGGATGGATAAAATTGATCCAGATTTTGCAAGAGCCATTGTCTTGATTTCGATATTTCTTGGGTCATTTGCTTCTACTTTGTATTCTTTTGCGTATTGAGGGTTATGGACAAATTTTTTGTATTTTATAACATTCGCAACAGCCCCACCAATAAAGCCAGATCCTAACCCTATTGAAATGGGAGATAGGTCGGAGTCGACTAGTAAGCCGAAAAATAGTAGGGCAATTCCTGCGATTAGTAATAATAAACTAGCTGTTTTTTTCTTTTTCATAGTGTGTCTCTCCTTTGATTATTCGTCATCATCTTCAAGTAAAAAGATGTCTTCAACGGCTACATTAAAAAATTTTCCGATTTTTAAGGCGAGTATAATAGAGGGATTATACTTTCCTTTTTCTAAAGAAATGATAGTCTGTCGTGAAATATCTAAAGCATTAGCTAAATCTTGTTGGGTCATCCTTTTTTCTTTTCTAATTTTGGTTAAATTGTTTTTCATGGCTCCTCCTTTTGTAAAGCGTCCTTTACATTTATAGAATACAGCTTAATGGTTTTTATGTCAAGTGTCCTTTACATTTTTGGATTATAAATTTTTGAATGCTCTTTTTTAAAATTATGATATAATGTTAAATGTATGACATTAACTGGAGGGATATATCACTATGACAAAGGTATTAATTTTTGGTCATCAAAATCCGGATACAGATGCGATTGCTTCAGCGATTTCATTTGCTTATCTACAAAATAAACTAGGTGTAAACGCCGAGGCAGTAGCTCTTGGAGAACCTAATGAAGAAACGGCTTATGCATTAAATCACTTTAAAGTTGACGCGCCAAGAGTTGTTGAGAGTTGCGCGAATGAAACAACACAAGTCATGTTAGTCGATCACAATGAAGCACAACAAAGTGTGGGTGATATCAAAGAGTTAGAAGTACTAGCAGTGGTAGATCATCACCGTATTGCAAACTTTGAAACAGCAAATCCTTTGTACTATCGTGCAGAACCTGTAGGATGTACAAACACAATTATCTTGAAAATCTTTAAAGAGCATGGTGTTGACATTCCAAAAGAGATTGCCGGAATGATGTTATCAGCTATTGTATCTGATTCATTACTATTCAAATCACCAACATGTACCGATGAAGATGTTAAAGCAGCAAAAGAATTAGCTGAGATTGCTGGTGTTGATTTAGAAAGCTATGGCTTAGAAATGCTTAAAGCAGGAACCAATCTTTCAACTAAAACAGCAGTGGAATTAATCAATGCAGATGCTAAAACATTCCCAATGGCTGATAAATCAGTTCGTATTGGTCAAGTAAACACAGTTGATGTGAATGATGTATTATCTCGTCAATCAGAATTAGAAGAAGCAATGGCAAAAGAAAATGCTGATAACGGATTTGACTTATTTGTATTAGTGATTACAAATATTTTAGACAGTGATTCAGTGATCCTTGTAGTAGGAGAGCCTAAAGAAAAAATAGAAACAGCATTTAATGTGACGCTTGAAAACAATACGGCAGAATTAGCTGGTGTTGTGTCACGTAAAAAACAAGTGGTACCACCATTAACAAACGCATTTAATGCATAAAACAACAAAGAGGAAAATCTCTGAGGAAACTTGGAGATTTTTTTAAACTGAGGAGGTCAGCTGTATGTATCGGTTGGTTACATTAAATAAAACACCAGCGAAAAGACAGTTAATGAATGACGAAGCATTTGCTCAAGTCCTTAACTTCCTCATATCTGAGTCAAAGCATGTGACATTAAGAGAAGTAAAACGATCACTGCCGCAACTCAGTGAAATCGAGAAAAAAATGGAAGATTGGGTCAATCTTGGGGTGATCTCTCGTCATCATGGTCGATATAGCTTAATTGGTGACACCATATCTAAAGGTCAACAGGCTGAGCGAATGACGATGCTTGAGTCGTCTTTTATAGACTGGTTAGACGTTGCTCTTGAGCAGATTAATGCACTAAAAATAACAACTAAAGAAAGAAGTTTTTATTTAATTCATGCTTTGGTGAGCCAATTAGAGTGCAGTGAACCAAGTATATATTTTATTGAGCAGTCACCCAGTTTAGATGATATTCTCTCGCTCCCAGTTTATCTTCAAAAATTGTCCGGTATAAAAACGGATATTTATTCATATGAACGACTGGATGAATTAGATGGCACACATACATTAGCTTCATATTTTTATGAACAACGCTATCAAGTATCAACTAATAGTAAGATGTATATGATGATAAATCGTTTGCTAGGAGATGTTAATCCATCGTATTATATTCATTATGTCGAACGAAAACTCCGCCGAATCAAAAAAGGGCGTCAGATTCCTGTTGCATCGCAAGATATCTTTTTAGAAAGTTTGTTAGTATTAAATTATTTGACAGATAATGATGGCTACTATGATTCTAATCTTACGGTAATCACTGACGACTTGCTTAACCAGTTTAAAACGATTGTACAACCTTTAGTTGATGGCTTACTACTTAATGAGATTGACTTGTTGTACTTAGTGGGATGGCTAAAAAGTAATGGTTTAGTTGATGATGAATCAGTACTCGTGGGGGTATACGAATTCTTAGGCATAAAAGTTGGATAAACCGATTTCTCTTTATATAATGATAAAGAGAAAAGAGGGAAAACGATGTTTAAACAAGTAAAAGAAATAAATAAGTTAAATGAATTGGTACAAAAAGAAGGGTTGACTCTAGTGTATTTTAGTCAACCAAATTGTAGTGTTTGCCATGGGTTGAAACCGCAAGTGAAAAGTAAATTAGCTGAGTTTAGTGAAGATATCACATTTTTGGATGTCAATACATTTGATATTCCAGAAGTATCAGGTGAATATCAAGTGATGACTGTACCAGTTATTTTATTGTTTTTAGACGGAAAAGAATATTTAAGAAAGGCGAGGTTTGTTCCAGTTGTTGAACTATATAATGACGTGAAAAAAATAGTCGATGGTGTTAATAGCATGAACTAATCTTTTTAAGGAGATAGTATATGAAAGTTTTTAAACGAATTTTTTCTATTTTAATTTTATTAATTATTATTGGTGGTGTGGGGTACTACTTTTACACTGAACAAGTAAAAGGTGGTGCTCCAGATGTGGTTGCTAAAGATACAGGAAGTATTGATTTATCAAAAATTGAGCAAACAGATGATTCTAAAACAACTGAAGGCGAATATAAAGAAGAATTTGAGTCTTGGGATGCTTTAGATGAAAAAGCGAAAGATGATCAATATGTACTAGATCAGTATCCTGATAAGACGTTGTATTTGATATCAGCAACCAAACAAGCTAATGGAAAAGTCTTAGCAGTATTTGATGATCAACCAATTAAAGACAAAAAATGAAAAAAGGACAGTGTCTTTTATAGACAGTGTCTTTTTTTATATAAAAAAATTCACGTATACCACTTTTATATTGAATAAAATTTGAGTTGTTATCAGAAAATAATGGTAAGGGTTTCATAATAAATTGAAATAAAATAAGCAAGTACTCATCCGATGGTGGGGGTGAATACTTGCTCTAATAACTGGATTCGTCCAATGTCATTACTCCTTAATTAATAGATTTAAATTGTTTTTTGCTTCTTCAATAGTAGCACCAGTTGCAAAGACTTCATCGTTTGTTGCGTCAAACACAATAAAAATGTTTTCATCTGTATTTAAAGTGACACGATATGAAATAGCTTGTTGTGTAAACACCATTGTATCATTCCTCCTTTTCAAGAACGTATGGAATATATCTCTTAACCACATTTCTAATTTAACATATACCAATTTATTAATCAACAAAAATAGCGTGAAGTTTATGAATAGTTTGTAAATATTGTGTAAAAAAACATCAAGTAGACTCTTTGTGTTATTAAGTGATGTTCTTTAGAAGGGGATGATGTCACTAAAAAAACAACTCATCATGTAAAAACTATTTACAATCTGTAAAACGTTACTTATACTTCTAATTATTGTTATTTTAGGAGGGATTTTATGGAATGGATTAAATTAATTGGGATTCTAATTATTTTAGTCGGATTTATGTTTAAATTTGATACAATAGCCGTCGTGATTGTCGCAGCACTTTCAACTGCACTTGTATCAGGAATGTCATTTTATGAGTTTTTCACTATGCTAGGAGAAGCATTTGTCAAGAATCGATTGGTTACTATCTTTTTATTGACGTTACCAATGATTGGACTATCAGAACGTTTTGGGCTAAGACAACAAGCAGTTATTTTGATTAAAAAAATAAAAGGCCTAACGCCTGGTAAATTCATTACGCTTTATACAGCTTTACGTGAATTAGCTGGATTATTTGGTCTTCGTTTGTCTGGACATCCTCAATTTGTGCGACCAATTGTCAATCCAATGGCTCAAGCTGCTGCCAAACATACTTATGGTGAGATCACAAGAGAGGATGAGGATAAAATTAAAGCACGTTCAGCTGCTAGTGAAAACTTTGGGAACTTTTTTGCTCAAAATACATTTATTGCATCTGCTGGCGTGTTGCTTATTTATGGTACGTTAAAAGATTTAGGCTATGAAGTTAGTGATGCAAGTATTGCACGTATGGCACTTCTTGTCGCAGTGATTGCATTGGTGTTATCAGCTTTATCAAATTGGTTATTTGATAGAAAATTAGCAAAAAAATATAAAAAGATGAAAGGAGAATAGAAGATGGCTCAATATATTCCAGCAATTTTAGAATTTTTTTATATTTTAATCGGTTTATTATCCATGATGACAGCTGTTCGTTGTTTTAAA
This sequence comes from Vagococcus martis, assembly GCF_002026305.1. NCBI lineage: Bacteria > Bacillati > Bacillota > Bacilli > Lactobacillales > Enterococcaceae > Vagococcus > Vagococcus martis. The sequence continues at coordinate 2,347,194 of NZ_MVAB01000001.1, forward strand.
GATGAAACAAATGATGCACGAATTGGAACCGGGTTGTTTTGGTTAATACTAGGTGTTATATTTGCAGCAGGTCAACTAATGCCCTATGTGGTATCTGGGGTATTGCTAGCTGTTATTGGTGTATTAACATTATTTAAGCAAGTCAAAATCGGTAAGATAGCCGAATTAGATGAAGAACAAGGTCAACGTTCGGCAGAAACACTTGGTAGTTGGGTATTTTTCCCGTCAGTTTTACTGGCGATTGTTGCGGTAGTTATTTCTTATACACCACTTGGAGGACAAGTTGGGATTGGTGTGGCTTCTATTGTGGCATTGATTGTGGCAATGATTATAACAAAAGCACCGCCAAAAGTTGCGTTTGATGACACAGATCGTATGTTTCAGTCTGTCGGGACAACAGGGATTCTTCCTCAATTATTAGCAGCACTAGGTGTTGTCTTTAATGCAGCTGGTGTAGGAGAGGTGATTTCACAGGCCATTTCAGGTGTTGTACCAGAAGGAAATCGTTTAGCCGGAGTGATTGCATATTGTCTAGGGATGATGATTTTTACCATGGTTATGGGAAATGCGTTTGCGGCATTTACTGTTATTACAGCAGGTATTGGTGTACCATTTGTGATGATGCAAGGTGGTGATCCTGTTGTCGCCGGCACACTTGCGATGACGGCTGGTTTTTGTGGAACGCTCTTAACACCAATGGCCGCAAATTTTAATGCGTTACCTGTTGCATTGCTTGAGATGGATGATACAAATGGCGTTATTAAAGCACAAGCTCCGATGGCTATCGTAATGATAGTTATTCATATTGTTTTAATGTACGTGTTGGCATTTTAATAAAGGAAAGGAAGAAAACAAATGAAAATTTTAGTTACAGGTTTTGATCCGTTTGGCGGAGAATCAACTAACCCAGCTTTAGAAGCAGTTAAAAAGTTACCAGAAACTATTTTAGATGCAGACATTATTAAACTTGAAATACCCACTGTTTTTAACAAATCAGCAGAAGTGGTGAAAGAAGCAATGTCAAAACATCAACCAGATGTTGTTGTAAATATCGGACAAGCAGGTGGCCGTTTTTCGGTGACACCAGAACGTGTTGCAATTAATGTTGATGATGCACGCATTCCAGATAATGAAGGCAATCAACCAATTGATGAAGCCATTCAACCAACAGGTCAGGCAGCTTATTTTACTCAATTACCTGTTAAAGCAATGGTTCAAAGAATGAAAGAATCAGGATTTCCTGGTGCGGTATCTAATACAGCTGGAACGTTTGTATGTAACCATATCATGTATCAAGTCCAATATTTAATTGATACTGAGTTTCCTAACGTTAAAGGAGGCTTCATACATGTCCCTTTTATTACCTCACAAGTCGTAGACAAGCCAAACCAACCAAGTATGAGTTTAGATGATATTGTGCAATCTTTAGAAAAAGCATTAGAAGCGATCGTGTTGTTTAACAATAAAGAAGATATTCGAACAATTGGTGGAGAAACACATTAATAGCAGAGCCAAAAGAATGGGAAGAAAACGTGAAGAAAATTAGCGTTTATCTTCCTCTTTTTAATGATTTAAGCTTAGAATAAGAAAGAAAATAAACGAAAATATGACGAAATAAATAGAAAGTTAAATATTTATTTAAAAGAAGTCAGTTGTGATTGAAATAATTAAAAGATTTTTGTAAAGTTATTTAGGTGCTTATTTAATAATTATGTCCATTTTAGTTTCATATATGTTCTAAAAAGAGTATACTATTAGAAGGAATGTAAGGTAGGTGTTAGTTTGATATTTAGTTTTGTTGGAATGATTATGACAGTCTTAGGTGTTATTTATTTGATTTTTCCTTCGAAAAAGCGTGAAAATAAATACGGATACCGCACACAAAGAGCAAGATACACAGATGCCTCATTTAAGTATGCTCAAAAAGTGGCTGCCAAAATGTTACTCTTAATTGGATTGGGCACTTGGTTAATTGGGTTTATTATAAAGAGTAGTGGAGTATCACAATTCTTTATGTTAGAAATATTTTTGATAGCAATACCTATTATTAGCGTATTCTATCAGATTGAACGTCGTCTTGAGGTATTCAATGATGACTTCGACCGCGAGATTGGTAAAAATGAAAAGGGGGATACACATGAAGTTATTAATGATTGAAGACAACGAGTCTGTCTCAGAAATGATGAAAATGTTCTTTTTGAATGAGGAGTGGGATGTCACCTTCAAGTATGATGGAAAAGAAGGATTAGATACATTTCTTGAGGATCCATCATCATGGGATATGATTACACTGGATTTAAATCTACCGACAATGGACGGGGTGACTGTCTGTCGTGAAATTAGAAAAGAATCTTCTAGTGTACCGATTATTATGTTAACGGCTAGAGATTCTGAAAGTGATCAAGTTATTGGGCTTGAAATGGGTGCTGATGATTATGTGACTAAACCGTTTAGTCCAATTACTTTAATTGCTCGAATTAAGGCGTTACATCGTCGTTCACAAATAAAAGAAGGCAGTGATGGAAGTACTGCTAATGGCAGCAGTGAAGATTTCGATGTTAAAACAGAGCACTTTAAAATTAATATTAATACCCGTGAAGCTTATTTTAACGATCAAATTGTCGGGGGATTAACACCTAAAGAGTTTGATTTATTATTGACATTAGCTAAAAAACCAAGACAAGTGTTTTCACGTGAAAAATTATTGGAATTAGTTTGGGATTACCAATATTTTGGCGATGAACGTACAGTTGACGCACACATTAAAAAATTAAGACAAAAAATTGAAAAAGTTGGTCCACAAGTGATTCAAACAGTTTGGGGAGTTGGATATAAATTTGATGATTCAGGCATTAAAGTGTAGTGCTACATGAGATATCTAGTTCAGCAGATGTTGGCTTTTGTTGTGATTATTCTAACGGTATTAATCATTTTTGGTATTTCATTTCGTTCTTATACCAAAAGAACAGTAACAGAAAATTCTTATGCACAATTAAAAGGTTATTCTGATACTATTATAGAGAATATTAAACAACAAAATTGGACGCTCCAACAATCATTAGATACGTCTCAGTCTGTTTTGAAAAAACAAAAAGTGGCATTTACTGTTTTGAATCCAGACTTAACAGTGAGTTATCCTGTTGAATTTGAAGGCCAAAGTGGCTCAAGTTATGTAACAAAAAGTGAATTGGAATCATTAAAAAATGGTAATACTATAAAAAAAACCGTTAAAGACACGAAATTATCTATGCATGGACAACCAACTTCACTATTTGTACAACCGATTTTTTCTTCACCAGATTTGCAGTTTATCGGCTTGATTCTTGTGTCCAGACCTGACAGTAGTATAGATGCCAGTTTAAAATCACTAACCAACGACTTATTTAAAGGATTTTTGATCGCGACCATTATCGCTATTTGGTTAAGTTATTTTTTAGCAAAATTTCAAGTAAAACGAATCGATCGTATGAAACAAGCAACCAACCAATTAGCCAATGGTAATTATGATGTGCAAATCAAGGTAAAAGATAAAGGTGATGAGTTAGATGAACTAGCATCTGACTTTAATTTACTAGCTGTTGCGTTAAAAGAATCGCAAGAGGAAATCGAGCGTCAAGAAGAGCGAAGACGTAATTTTATGGCAGATGTTGCTCATGAAATGCGTACGCCATTGACAACGATAAATGGCTTATTAGAAGGTATAGCTTATGGAGCCATTCCGAAAGATCAAGAAGAAAAATGTATCACGTTAATGCAAAATGAAACAAAACGATTGATTCGTCTAGTTAATGAAAATCTTGACTATGAAAAAATTCGAACCAATCAGATAAAGATGATTATCCAGAAATTCAATGCCACAGAAGTGCTTGAGTTGATTGTTGAACAGCTCAAAGGTAAGGCAACCGACAAAAATGATAAACTCATTCTAGAGACATTTGAACCGATTGATGTATATGCTGATTATGACCGCTTCGTTCAGGTAGTGGTGAATATCACGACGAATGCGATTCAATTTACCGAAGATGGTGAAATTAAATTAGCTCTTGAACGTCTTGACGATGCGACTGTTGTGACGATTTCTGACAATGGTATCGGGATGGATAAAGAACAGCAAAAAAATATGTGGGATCGCTACTATAAAGCCGACCCATCACGCAAAAACACAAAATACGGTGAATCAGGACTAGGTCTATCGATTGTTGACCAATTAGTCAAGCTTCATAAAGGAACCATCCAAGTATTTAGTGAGCCTGGTGTAGGGACAACCTTTAAAGTGACATTTCCAGATCATGAGTTACCAAAATAAAAACAAAGCCAAGAAAGATGTTTGTTTAAGTCTTTTTTGGCTTTTGTTCGTTTTTACTATCTCTTTACTTGTTTTTTTGATACACTTTTAACTAGATAAGATATTATAAAAAGAACAGGTGAGTATGTGAAAGAGAACTTTACGTATCCAATGAATCCAGATTGGACGACAGATGAATTGATAAAAGTAATGGGAATTTGGCAAGCAGTTGAGAGGGCTTACGAATCAAAAATAGACGTGGATGAATTTGTTGATACTTATAAAGAATTTAAATCAGTGGTAAAAAGTATCGGAGAAGAACGTCAATTAGGGCGAGACTTTGAGGACGTTAGCGGGTATTCGTTATACCGTGTTGTAACTGTCGCAAAGAAAAAGCAAACAGGCATCATTAAAAGGAAGGATCTAGATAATGGAAAATAGAGAATTAATGCAACAAGTTAAGCGATGGGTTGAAGAAGCTGGTGAATACATCAAAACTGAATTAAAACAAGTTGTTAAAGTGGAACAAAAATCAAATCGCAGCGACCTAGTTACTAATGTCGATAAAGGTACCGAAGCCTTTTTAGTAAATAAAATTAATGAAGCCTATCCAGATGACTTGATTATTGGAGAAGAAGGAACAGGGAGAGATGTGTCGACAACTGATGGACGTATTTGGATTATCGACCCAATCGATGGCACGTTGAATTTCGTAAAACAACAAGAAAATTTTTGTATTATGGTTGGGATTTTTGAAAATGGTAAACCACTTCTTGGGTTTATTTATGATGTGATGAAAAATGAATTTGCTTATGGTGGACTAGAAACCGGCGTTTATCTAAATGGAACAAAATTAGATAAACCGGAAGATTTATCTTTGGCAGATGGTTTGATAGGATGTAATGTTGGCATGTATTCGGAGAACTACAAGCACAGTAAAGAGATTGCTTCAGCAGCTATTGGTGTTAGAATGTTAGGTTGTGCTGGATTAGACTTTTTAAGTGTCATTCGTGGCAAACAAAATGGCTATATATCAAACTTAGCTCCTTGGGATTTTGCAGCTGGTACAGTTTTAGCTGAGGCATTAGGATTTGTTTGTCGTAAATACCCAGATTCTGATTATGATATTTTAGGCGATCGCCAGTATTTTGTCGTTGCCACACCGCAAACATTCAGTGATATGCAAAAATTTTTTTAAAAATAAGTGAAAAATGAAAAATTTTCACTTTTTTTCATGGAATTTTTTTGTTATACTGAATAGTCGGTTAATTTAAGCGGTGATTAATCGCTTATGTTTTTAAACAGTAAGGAGAGTATATAATAGTGAAATTAAGAGAAGATATTCGTAATGTGGCCATTATCGCCCACGTTGACCATGGTAAAACAACTTTGGTAGACGAGTTGTTAAAACAATCTAATACATTGGAAGGTCATACACAGTTACAGGAACGTGCGATGGACTCTGGTGATATTGAAAAAGAACGTGGTATTACGATTTTAGCAAAAAATACTGCCATCAACTATGCAGGAAAACACATCAACATCTTAGATACACCAGGACATGCGGACTTTGGTGGAGAAGTTGAACGTATCATGAAAATGGTAGATGGTGTTGTACTTGTTGTCGATGCTTATGAAGGAACAATGCCTCAAACACGTTTCGTGTTGAAAAAAGCGTTAGAGCAAAAATTAACACCAATCGTGGTTGTAAATAAGATTGATAAACCAACTGCTCGTCCAGCTGAAGTAGTGGATGAAGTATTAGAGTTATTCATCGAGCTTGGTGCCGATGATGACCAATTAGAATTCCCAGTTGTTTACGCTGCAGCAGTAAACGGAACATCAAGTTTATCTGATGATCCAGCTGATCAAGAACACACAATGAATCACGTACTTGACTCAATTATCGAGCATATTCCAGCTCCAGTTGATAATAGTGATGAGCCATTACAATTCCAAGTATCATTACTTGATTACAACGATTACGTGGGACGTATTGGGATTGGTCGTGTATTCCGCGGAACAATCAAAGTTGGGGACCAAGTTGCCTTAATGAAATTAGATGGTTCTGTTAAAAAGTTCCGTGTTACTAAATTATTAGGTTTCTTAGGCCTAACTCGTGTGGAAATCAATGAAGCTAAAGCGGGAGATTTAATTGCGGTTTCAGGTATGGAAGATATCTTCGTAGGAGAAACTGTTACACCTGTTGATAACCAAGATGCTCTACCAATCTTACACATTGATGAGCCAACATTACAAATGACTTTCTTAGTAAACAACTCTCCATTTGCAGGTCGCGAAGGTAAATACGTGACGGCTCGTAAAATCGAAGAACGTCTACAAAACCAATTACAAACAGATGTGTCTCTAAAAGTTGAAGAAACTGAATCGCCAGATAAATGGATCGTTTCTGGACGTGGAGAATTGCATTTATCTATCTTAATAGAAAACATGCGTCGTGAAGGATATGAGTTACAAGTATCACGTCCAAGCGTTATTTATCGTGACGTTGATGGCGTATTATGTGAGCCATTTGAACGTGTACAAATTGACACACCTGAAGAATACATGGGTGGTGTTATCGAGTCATTAGGTCAACGTAAAGCCGAAATGCAAGACATGATTAACTCAGGTAACGGTCAAGTCCGCTTAATCTTCTTAGCTCCAGCTCGTGGATTAATTGGTTACTCAACTGAATTTATGTCATTAACTCGTGGATATGGTATCATGAACCACACGTTTGACTCATACTTACCAGTTATTTCTGGTTTAGTAAGTGGTCGTCGTAACGGTGCATTAGTTTCTATCGACCAAGGTAAAGCAACAACATATTCTATTATGAGTATTGAAGAACGTGGGACAGTCTTTGTTGAGCCAGGTACAGAAGTATACGAAGGAATGATCGTCGGTCAAAACTCTCGTGAAAATGACTTAGGTGTTAACATCACGAAAGCAAAACAAATGACTAACGTGCGTTCTGCAACAAAAGACCAAACATCAGTGATTAAAAAACCAAAAATCTTAACTTTAGAAGAATCATTACAATTCTTAAATGACGATGAATACTGTGAAGTCACACCAGAAAGCATTCGTTTAAGAAAACAAATCTTAAACAAAGCTGAACGTGAAAAAGCAGCGAAACGTAAAAAACAAGCAGACAATGCTTAAATAAATTGAAAGGACTGGCAAGTTTACTTGTCAGTTCTTTTTTTATAAATAACACAAATCATACAGTTAATATCATTTAAAAAAATCCGATTAGTGTTATAATAAGATTAATGACAAAAAGTGAGGCGAATATATGGATTATCAACAATTATCAAACCGTTTGGAAGCAGTAGCAAAGTTAGTACCACAGGGTAGTTTTTTAGCTGATATCGGCTCTGACCATGCTTATTTGCCTGCTCATTTAATATTAAATCATCAGATTACAGGAGCTATTGCCGGTGAAGTCGTCAAAGGTCCATATGAATCTGCTGAAAAATTAGTCAATGATTTATTACTGACAGATAAAATAGATGTTAGATTAGGAGATGGCTTGGAAGTCATCAAACCTTATGATAACGTGAGTGCTATCACGATTTGTGGGATGGGTGGCACATTAATTCGAGATATTTTAGAACGTGGTAAAAACAAAAACCGTTTAACCCGCAAAGAATTATTAATCTTACAACCAAACGTTGGCTCTCATGTCCTAAGACATTGGTTAGTTGAAAATCATTACATCATTCAAGACGAAAAAATATTGAGTGAAAATGATAAAACATACGAAATTATTGTCGCTGAAGCATCTGATAGAAAAGTAGAGCTAACTGAATCAGAAGAATTATTCGGTCCTGTTTTGATGAAAGAATCATCTGATGTGTTTAAAGCAAAATGGCAATTTGAATTAGAACAATATGAACGCGTAATAAATCAGTTGTCTCAATCTAAAACAAACCAAGATAAGAAAATAGCACAAATCAATCATCAGTGTGATTTAATCAAGGAGGTACTGTCGTGAAAATAACAGGAGCTGAATTTATTAAACAATTTGAATCAGTCGTACCACTAGAACTTGCTGAAGATAATGATCCAGTTGGGTTACATATTGGCACGCTTAATAAACCAATTAACCGCGTGATGATGACATTAGATGTTAGACCAGATGTGGTGCAAGAAGCGATTGATAAAAAGATTGATTTAATCGTGGCGAAACATCCGCCGATTTTTCGTCCAGTGAAGCGCTTGTTGGTCGATGATTTTCAAACTAAAATGTATGCTGACTTATTGAAACATGATATTGCGGTCTACGCAGCACACACAAATATGGATATTGTTGACAATGGGTTGAATGATTTATTTTGCGATATGTTGGGTATTGACGCAACGGATTATTTACGTCAAACTCACGAATATTTTTACCGTAAGTTAGTAGTTTATGTGCCGACAACTCATGCAGAGTCACTACGAGAAGCATTTGGTGAAGCAGGTATCGGTGCTTACCATGACTATGATTACACAAGTTTTTCATCTAGTGGAACTGGACGTTTCCGGCCACTAGAAAACACCAATCCAGCAATTGGTGTCAATCATGAATTAACCAGTGTTGAAGAAGAAAAAATTGAAGTGATGTTTTTACCGCAACAGTACCCAACAGTGTTGTCAATTATTAATGAGTATCACCCATATGAAGAGCCGATGTTTGATATTTTTCCATTAGAAAATATATCAAAAACATATGGTATCGGTCGTATCGGCACATTAGAGCACTCAATGAGCTTGCTTGATTTTGTCGAAAAAGTGAAGAAGACATTTGGCTTAAATGCCATTCGTTTAACGACTGATACAAAAGATAAACAAGTAAAAACAGTGGCTATTTGTGGTGGTAGTGGTGAGAAGTTTTATAAAGACGCCCTTAAAAAAGGTGCGGATGTCTATATTACCGGAGATGTGTATTATCATACGGCTCATGATATGATAGAAGAAGGGTTATCAGTGATTGACCCAGGACATTATATTGAGTCTGTTTGTAAAAAGTACTATGTCGAATTATTTAATCAATGGAAACAACAAAATGATTGGGATGTCACGTTTATCGAAAGTGACGTGAATACTAATCCATTTGAAATAATATAAGGGAGTGTCAATTATGTATACAAATTTAGTACCAAGATTTATCAAGTATGTTAAGACAGAAACAAGATCGGACGCAACAAGCAAGACAACACCATCAACACCAACTCAAATTGCATTTGCCAAAGAGTTGAAAAAAGAATTAGAAGAGATTGGGATGTCAGATGTATGCCATAACGAAGAAAATGGGTTTGTGATTGCCACTTTACCAAGCAATACGGATAAAGACGTGCGTAGCATTGGATTTATCGCGCATATGGATACAGCTGATTTTAACGCAGTTGGTGTGAACCCACAATTTGTAGAAAATTATGATGGTCAAAGTGATATTCCTTTAGACAAAGAAGGCAAGTTTAAATTAACCGTTAAAGATTTCCCTAACTTAGCTAACTACAAAGGTCAAACATTGATTACAACGGATGGTTCAACTCTTTTAGGTGCTGATGATAAATCAGGGATTGCTGAAATTATGACTGCTATGGAATATTTAGTGAATCATCCAGAAATTAAACACGGTAAAATCATGGTAGCGTTTGGTCCAGACGAAGAAATCGGTGTTGGAGCAGATAAATTTAATGTCGATGAATTCCCAGTAGACTTTGCTTATACGATGGATGGTGGTCCAGTTGGTGAATTACAATTTGAAACATTTAGTGCTGCTCAAGCCGAAATTTCAATTGAAGGTAAAAACGTTCACCCAGGTACAGCGAAAAATACCATGATTAATGCGTTACAAGTAGCCATTGACTTACATAACAAATTGCCACAAGATGAAGTCCCTGAAAAAACAGATGGTTATGAAGGATTCTTCCATTTATTACAATTAGATGGAGTGCCTGATGAAGCAACGATGACTTACATTATTCGTGATCATGATCGTGAAAAATTTGAAGCACGTAAAGAGTTAATTGAATCCATCGTAAAAGAATTTAACGATAACTTCGGTCAAGAACGTGTGTCATTATACTTATTTGATCAATATTACAATATGCGCGAAGTCATCGAAAAAGATATGAGTATCATTGATTTAGTAGATGAAGCAATGCGTAACTTAGATATTGAACCAAATAAAGCACCCGTACGTGGTGGAACAGACGGTTCTAAGATTTCTTACATGGGATTACCTACGCCAAATATTTTTGCTGGTGGGGAAAACATGCATGGACGTTTTGAATATGTGGCAGTTGAAAGCATGGAAAAAGCGACTAGCTTAATCGTAGAAATTGTTAAACTTAATGAAGAAAAAGCATAAATAGTTTGAAGACTCGGTGATAATCGAGTCTTTTTTATGTCTTTTGGTGGAAACTGTCGTTTTAAAAACCTAAAAAGTGTCGTTTCAATCACTTATATTTATTAGAATAAACTTATCAGTTTGACATTGAGTCTTTTTGTTTGACCTATTTTGACCTATGGTGTAAAATATATCTTGTAGTTAAGAATAAGGGGGTAATGATATGAATATAGAAAAAATGACTACGACATTGCAACAAGCAATCGCAGAAGCACAACAAGTTGCAATCACTCGAAAAAATCAAGAGATTGATATCGTCCACTTATGGAAAATATTTTTACAACCCAATCATTTTGCTAGAAATCTTTATGCAGGTATCGGTTTAGATGTCGATGCATTTGAAAGAGAAGTAGATAATGAATTAGATAAATTACCAACCGTTAGTGGAAATGTACAATATGGACAAAATTTAAGTCAAAACTTATTTAACTTATTACAAGAAGCAGATAAAATTAGAGAAACATTTAATGATGACTATTTGTCAACTGAAGTAGTGGTTTTAGCCTTAATGAAATTGAAAAATTTCAGTTTAACCCGTTTCTTAATGGCTCAAAAAGTCACAGAGGCTGAATTGACAGAACGTATTAAAGATTTGAGAGGAGGAGAACGTGTGACTAGTCAAAATCAAGAAGAACAATATGAAGCACTAGAAAAATACGGAACAAACCTTAATGAAGCAGTAAAATCTGGGAAACAAGACCCAATCATTGGGCGTGACGAAGAAATTCGTGATGTGATTCGTATTTTATCACGTAAAACAAAAAATAATCCAGTATTAATCGGTGAACCTGGTGTTGGTAAAACAGCCATCATCGAAGGATTAGCACAACGTATCGTGAAAAAAGACGTTCCTGAAAACTTAAAAAATAAAACCATCATCTCATTAGATATGGGATCATTGATTGCTGGGGCTAAATTCAGAGGTGAATTTGAAGAGCGTCTAAAAGCAGTCTTAAAAGAAGTCAAAAATAGCGATGGCGAAATTATTTTGTTCATCGATGAAATTCATACAATAGTAGGTGCGGGTAAAACAGAAGGTAGTATGGATGCCGGAAACTTACTTAAACCTATGCTTGCTCGTGGTGAGTTACATTGTATTGGGGCAACAACACTTGATGAGTACCGTGAATACATGGAAACCGACAAAGCCTTAGAAAGACGTTTCCAAAAAGTATTAGTGAAAGAACCAACTGTAGAAGACACTATTAGTATTCTACGTGGATTGAAAGAACGTTTTGAAATTCATCATGGGGTAAACATTCATGATAATGCGTTAGTCGCAGCAAGTACATTGTCTAACCGTTACATCACTGATCGTTACTTACCTGATAAAGCGATTGATTTAGTCGATGAAGCATGTGCGACTATTCGTGTGGAAATGAATTCTATGCCAACTGAATTAGACCAAGTAACCAGACGTTTAATGCAGTTAGAAATCGAAGAAGCGGCTCTTAAAAAAGAAGATGACGACGCAAGTAAAAAACGTTTAGATATTCTTCAAGGTGAATTGGCAGAATTAAGAGAAGAAGCCAATACACTAAAAATGCAATGGGAAACAGAAAAAGAAGAATTAAACAAAGTAAACGAAAAACGTTCTGAGTTAGATCAAGCTAGAACACAACTTGAAAACGCAGAAAGCAACTATGACTTAGAAGAAGCTGCTGTGTTACGTCATGGTACTATTCCAAAACTTGAAAAAGAGTTAAAAGACTTGGAAGAAAAAGAAAAACATGATGGCCGTATGGTACAAGAAGTTGTTACTGATAAAGAAATCGCCGTCGTAGTTGGTCGCTTGACAGGTATTCCAGTGAAACGACTTGAAGAAGGCGAAAGAGAAAAAATCTTACGCTTAAATGAAACACTACATAAACGTGTGATTGGTCAAGATGAAGCCGTTGATGCGGTATCTGACGCAGTGATTCGTTCTCGTGCTGGATTACAAGATCCTAATCGTCCACTTGGCTCATTCCTATTCTTAGGACCTACTGGTGTGGGTAAAACAGAATTAGCTAAATCATTAGCTGAAAACTTGTTTGATTCTGAAGACCATATGGTGCGTTTGGATATGAGTGAGTACATGGAAAAACATAGCGTGTCTCGTTTAGTCGGAGCTCCT